>DPCD01000085.1:4809-16797 GCA_003516765.1 Clostridiales bacterium
AAAGCGGCAGACGCTGCGGTTCGCGGGTGCGCCGTGGTACGTGTATCTGGTCGGTGTGCTCGGCATTGCAATCGTCGCGTCGAGCAGCTGGTGTACCTTACGAGTCGGCGCGAGCGTGATGCTTGCCATCTCGACGGCGGGGCAGATCATCTCCTCGCAGCTGATCGACCAGTTTGGACTGTTCGGCATGCCGGTGCAGAAGTTCCGCGCCAGGCAGCTGCCGGGCTATGTGCTGCTTGCCGCGGGCGTCGCGCTCGTCGTGCTGGGCACGTAATACACGCAGGAGGAAACGACATGCTGGTTTATTATATTGCCGCCTTTGTCAACGGCTTTTTCAACTCCGTCAATAAAATGATGAACGTCAAGGCGGGGCAGTGCTTCGGCACTGCGAAGGGCTCGCTCATTAACTACGTTGAGGCGACACTTTTGTCTCTCGCGCTGGTGTGCATGACCTCGAGCCCCTCCGAGCTTGCGCCCGCGCATGTGTTTTCCGTGCCCGCGTGGGTGTATCTGGGCGCGGTCTGCGGACTGGTGGCAATGGTGCTGATCATTATCGGCACGCTCCATACGCACGTGCTGGTCTCGTCGATTCTCGCACTGGTCGGCAACCTCGGCATGGCGCTGGTGCTGGACTATGTGTTCTACGGTGTGTTCAGCTGGCTGCGCGTGGCAGGAATCCTGCTGATTCTGCTCGGCATTACCTGGATTGAAAAATCCAAGACTTCGCAGACGAAAGCCCCCAATTGACACGCATGCAAAAACACGCGCGGAAATCCGACGATTTCCGCGCGTTTGATTTTACCGTTCGGTGCCGAGGAAGAAGACGGACACGACGCCGGGTCCGGTGTGAGAGCCGATGACAGGACCAACATAGTTGATGATGATGTCCTGCACGGCAGAGCGCTCGCGGATATAATCGGCGACGAATTTCGCGTCGTCGTAGCAGTCGCCGTGGCAGATGAACATCGTCTGGGACGGAAGGTCCGTGGACGTGGTCAGCGCCTTCTCGGCAAGCGCAATGAGTGAGCCCTTGCGTCCTCTTGCCTTCGTGACGTTCGCCAGATGCCCGTCGTTATCCATGTGCATGACGGGCTTGATCTGCATGACGGTGCCAAGAACCGCAGTCGTGGCAGAAATTCTGCCGCCGCGCTTTAAGTACATCAGATCGTCCACCGTGAACCAGTGGCAAAGATGGAGCTTGATGTCTTCCAGATAGTCGCGCACCTGCTCGATGGACTTTCCCGCCTGCTGCTGCAGCGCGCCGAGGTAGACGTATAAGCCCTGTCCCAGAGACGCGCACAGGCTGTCGACTGTCAGAATCTTGCGCTCGGGGTATTTTTCGCGCAGATCGTCCGCTGCGATGCAGCCGGACTGATAGGTCGTACTCAAGCCCGAGGAGAAGCCGACAAAGAGGATGTCCAGCCCCTGCTGCAGCGTCTGTTCCATGACCTCGCGGAAGCTTTCGGGGTTGACCGCGCTGGTGGATGCCGCTTCGCCCTGGCGGATGCGCTCAAAAAAATCATGGAAGCCGACTTCGCGCCCGTCAAGATAGTTGGCGTATGTCTTGCCGCCAATGGTAAAGTGCAGCGGCAGCACCAGAAGCTCCAGCTTGTCTGCCAGCTCCTGCGGCAGATCGCAGGAGGAGTCGGTGATAATCTGAAAGGTTTTCATCGTGGTACCTCCATAAAATTCTGGTTGTATTATACAGCATTTTCTGTATAAAAGCTATCCCCTTTTCCCGTTTTTCGCTCGACAGATTGTTTCCACTGCCTCTACTTTGCAAAACCGACAATTTCTGAAGGTTTCCTTAAATTTTTCCGGGGGCTTACCGCGGCTTTCAAAGTGTGGTATGATGGTGAAAAACAAATTCTCAGGAGTAGCCCATGCCAAACGAACTGCCAACCGACCGCCTGCCGACGATCGAAGAAACACGCGCGATGCACGAACGCGCCGTGCGCGCCCGAAAGAAAAAAAAGCTGCAAAAAACGCTTGCCACCGCGGGGCTTGTCCTGCTGGCGCTTGCACTTGCCGCCGCGCTGGCGCTTTTTGCGCGCGAGAAGCTCCAGACGCTCGATAAGCCGCTCGACGCAAAGACCGCGCAGACGCAGCCCGTGCCGCAGGAGCCGGACATCCCCGCTGCAGAACCGGACCCTGAACCGGAGCCTTCCCCCGAACCGCAGCCGGACCCTGAACCGGAGATTCAGCCCGAGCCGGCGTCGCAGCCGGAATCCGAACCGGAACCGCAACCCGAGGCGCCGGCTGAAAAAACCTACGCACCTGCCGACGTGACGGACGAAACAAAAACGCTCGATCTGGAGCTTTACAGCGAAAACGCGCTGCTCATTGATCTGGAATCGAACACCATCCTCGCGCAGAAAAACGCCGACGCGCGCATCTACCCCGCTTCCATGACGAAGGTCATGACCGTTCTCGTCGCCGCCGAGCAGATCACGGACTGGGACGCGACGTTTACCATGACGCAGTCCATCATCGACCCGCTGTTTCTGGCGGATGCGAGCATGGCAGGCTTTGTCCACGGCGAGGAGGTTTCGATGATGGACCTTCTCTACGGCGCAGTACTTCCCTCCGGCGCGGAGGCGACCGAAGCGCTTGCCATCGTCTGCGCAGGCTCCGAAGGGGCGTTTGCAGAACTCATGAACGAAAAAGCGCAGGCATTGGGCTTACAGGACACACACTTTGTCGACGCCAGCGGGCTTCACGACGAAAACCACTACACAACACTCTCCGACATGGCAATCATTATGCAGGCAGCGCTCGATAACCCCCGCTGCCGCGAGGTTTTAACCTCCGTCCATCACACATCCGCCGCAACCGGGCAAAACCCGGAGGGCGTTGCCATGACGAACAAATTTCTGTATCGCATTCGCCCGCAGCAGACCGGAACCGTCGACATTCAGGCGGCAAAGACCGGCTACACCGCGCAGGCGATGAACTGCTGCGTCAGCTACGGCATCATGGAAAACGGACGCGCGGCAATCTGCGTCACCGCACACGCCTGGACCGGAGACTACTGCATCGCCGACCACCTCGCGCTCTATGGAACTTACTGTGGCAATTAGCTGCCAATCTCAAAGGAGACGATCGAATGAAAACCGTCTGGGGGGAACAGTTAAATCCCGATTCCGTCTTACAGGAATATCCGCGCCCGCAGCTCGTGCGCGAAAGCTATGAAAACCTGAACGGTCTCTGGGACTACGCCATTACAAAGACGGACGCAAAGCCTGATGCCTGGGACGGAAAGATTCTCGTTCCGTTTTCCCCGGAAGCAGAGCTTTCCGGCGTCGGAAAAGCCTTGCAGCCCGGGCAGTTTCTCTGGTACCGCCGGACACTCACCCTTCCCGAGATTCCCGCCGGGAAGCGGCTGCTTTTGCACATCGGCGCGTGCGACCAGCGCGCGAAAGTCTTCTGCAACGGGCAGTATGTCATGGAGCATGTCGGCGGCTACACCGCGTTTTCATCTGACCTCACGGTGTTTGTCCATGCAGGAGACAACGAATTGACCGTTCAGGCGCGAGACGACCGGGAAGCCTCGCAGCTCTCGCGCGGCAAACAGAGCAGTCACCGCGGCGGCATCTGGTACACCCCGCAGAGCGGCATCTGGCAGACGGTCTGGTATGAGTGGGTGCCGGAAAATTACGTCAAGGCAATCCGCTATACGCCGGACCTCATTACCAATCAGCTTCTTTATCAGATTCAGGCGCCCGCGCCCGCCGGTGCAGTCGTCCGGCTCTCGCTGCATGGGCAGCCGGTCGCGGAAAGCGCGGCAGATGAAAAGGGCTTCGGCGCGCTTGCCATTCCGGCGGAAACGCTCCGGCTCTGGTCCCCGGAGTCGCCGACGCTCTACGATGTGGACGTGACACTGGGAGAAGACCGCGTGACAAGCTACGCCGCGATGCGCTCGTTCGGCGTTGGAGAAGACGAAGACGGCACGCCGCGCCTGCTTCTCAACGGCAAGCCGTATTACCAGAACGGCGTGCTCGATCAGGGCTACTGGCCGGACGGGCTTTACACCGCGCCGTCGGACGAGGCAATGATCTTTGATCTTCAGCTCATGAAGGACATGGGCTTTAACATGCTGCGCAAGCACATCAAAATCGAGCCCATGCGCTGGTACTATCACTGCGACCGGCTCGGTATGCTGGTCTGGCAGGACATGATCAACGGCGGCGGGAACTACAGCCTGTTGACCATCTCCGCCCCGCTCGTCACCGGCATCCATCACAAGGACCACGACTACAAAAAATTTGCCCGCACCGACGCCATTGCGCGAGCGAGCTACTATACCGAGCTGACCGAACTGATCGCGCAGCTCTACAGCTGCCCGTGTATCTGCACCTGGGTGCTGTTCAACGAAGGCTGGGGGCAGTTTGACGCAGCCGCTGCCGCAGACTATGCCCGAAAGCTTGACCCCTCGCGCATCATCGACCACGCCAGCGGCTGGCACGATCAGAAAATCGGGAAGCTGCAGAGCCTGCACGTCTACTTCCGCCCCTATCATTTTAAGAAAGACAGGCTCGGGCGCGCCGTCGCGCTGACGGAGTTCGGCGGCTACACCCTCGCCGTCCCCGGTCACACTTGGGGCAAAAAACGCTTCGGCTATAAGCCGCTGCGAGACGAAGCAGCCCTTGCCGACGCTTTCCGCAGGCTCTACGAGCAGCAGATCATTCCCGCGAAGGAAAAAGGTCTCGCTGCCAGCGTCTACACGCAGCTGAGCGATGTGGAAGACGAGTGCAACGGCTTTGTCACCTACGACCGCAAGGTGGTCAAGCTCCCGAAGCAGCTGGTCCGCGAAATTTCCCTTTCTCTCAAAGGCTGAAAACAAAAAGGAGGCGTTTTTATGATACGAACCATCGGCATCGTCAGTCTGTCGCGCGGCATTCTCGGCGAGGGCTTCATGCACCACGAGCTGGACATCGGCGTAAAGCGTTTGCAGGACTACGGCGTTCGCGTCAAATTCCTGCCCCACGCGCTGGACGGGCTGGAATCGCTTGCCGCGCACCCTGAGCACCGGGCGCAGGATCTGCTGGACGCATTCCGCGACCCCGAAATTGACGCCATTCTCTGCGCCATCGGCGGAGACGATACCTACCGGCTCGCGCCATACCTGTTTTCCGATCATGAACTTCAACGCGCCGTGTCAAAGAAGCCCTTCCTCGGCTTTTCCGACACGACGCTCAACCACTTCATGCTCCATAAGGTCGGACTTCCGACCTTCTACGGGCAGGCATTTCTGCCCGACGTGTGCGAGCTTGCGCCGGAAATGCTGCCCTATACGAGGCAGTATTTGGAAGAATTCTTAAAAACCGGAACCATCCGCGAGGTCCGCCCGAGCAGCGTCTGGTATGAAAGCCGCAAGGAATTCGGACCCGATCAGGTGGGAACGGAGCTTCCGGTGCACAAAAACACGGGCTTTGAGCTTTTGCAGGGACCTGCACAGTTCGAAGGCGAGATTTTAGGCGGCTGCATCGACTCAATGTATGAGATGTTTTCCGGCTGGCGGTACGCGGATATGCCGGAGATCTGCAAAGCATACGGTCTGTTTCCGGAGCTCGACGACTGGCGCGGCAAAATCCTGCTGCTGGAATCCTGCGAGGAGTATATGCCGCCAGAAACTTACCAAAAGGCGCTCGAAACGCTTAAAGATACCGGCGTATTTGACGTGGTTTCCGGCGTTCTCGTCGGAAAGCCGATGGACGAGGTGTATGCTGCGGAATACAAAAAGCTCCTTGCCGGCGTCATCGCCAACAAAGAGCTTCCGATTGTGTGCAATCTCAACATCGGTCACGCGCTGCCGCGCTGCATCCTGCCCTTCGGCGTGCGCGCGCGGGTCGATGCCGGCGAGCAGGTCATTCGCTTCGGCTGACCTGCTTCGTCTCCCTGTCCGGAAGCCCGCGGCTTCGCTGCAGGAATTTGCGGAAGCCCTCCCAGAGAAGCGTCAGCACCTGCAGCGCCGCGCAGACGAGGAAAATGAGCGATACGTTTTCCAGTTCGAACGACAGATACAGGCTCAGCCCCAGCGTCCAGATCAGCGCCGAGACGGACACGCCCTGCCACAGAATGCCCCACCAGAGGCTGGTGAAAACGATGCAGATGATCGAGCATACCGGCAGCGCGTACACAAAGAACATCCACGCCGGATAGTCGACCTTGCAGATCATGAACATGCTGAACAGCAGCGTTGCCACTGCCATCGTCAGCGCCAGCGACAGCAGCAGGATGAACATATGGTAATGGGGTTTGGATTCCTTCGGCGGCTGAATCTCGCCGATGAGCGCGCTGACGCTCACGCCGTAAAGCTCGGCGATCTGGCTGAGAATGTACACGTCCGGCAGACTCTCGCCCCGCTCCCATTTGGAGACGGATTTGTCGGAATAATTGAGCTTCGTCGCAAGATCGAGCTGCGTGTCATGGTGCGCCTTGCGGTATTGCGCGATGTTCTTCGCCACCGTTTTGCGCAGGGTTGCTTCGTCGGTCTGCAATTTGGCACCTCCTGGTAATTATCATGAAAATCCCTTGATTTTCAAGGGATTCTACTGTCAGTAGAGTCGGGGTATCGCCGCGCGATAGCCCACAGACGTGCCGGGAGGGTGACAAAATTGCAGCAATCTGCTAAAGTAACTCCCGGGAAGAGGGAATACAGTGTCACCTGTTCATCCGGCACAGTATTTCTTAGTATACCATATTTTTAATCGCCGTGCAATAGCACGCAATCATGCGCCTGGCATCCACACACCGTGCCGGGCGCATTTTTGCGCGCTTTTCATAGCATACCGGCGCTTGACGGCAGGCGCTCGGATTGTGTAGAATAGAGGAAACGAAAAGGAGGCTTGCCTTATGGACAAAGCCCGCATCGAACAGCAGCTGCTCGAGCTGCCGCTTTTCCAGTACGACTGGATGGAAACCTCCGAGCTTGTCTTCTCCGAGCGCGTGCGCTGGATCTGCCAGACGCAGTGCCCGATGTACAATACCACCTGGGCGTGTCCTCCGGCAGTGGGCACTGTCGAGGAATGCAAAGCGCGCTGCCTTTCCTATCCGCACGCGCTGATGATGACCTCCATCACCGAGGTCTCGGACATTGCAAATCTCGAGGAAACGCTTGCCACGCGCGCGCCGCACGAGGAGCTGACGCGCCAGGTGCGAGACATGATCGCCGCGCAATCGCCGGACGTGATGGCGCTCTCCACCGAGGCGTGCGCCATCTGTCAGAAGTGCGCCTATCCGAACGCCCCCTGCCGCCACCCGGAGCGGATGTTCCCCTGTGTGGAATCTCAGGGCATTCTGGTCACGGACCTTGCCGAAAAGCACGGTCTGGATTTTATGAACGGCAATATCGTCGTCTGGTTCTCGCTGATTCTATTCAAGTAAGCATGCGCAGCGCCTGCTCAAACGGCGCCCAGACACCGGCTGCTTCCGGCAGCGCGCGGATGCGTGCAATCGCGCCGCCCATCGGAAGCGTCAGCGCGTAGGACCACAGGGCGGGAGCGGCGGCGTTTTTCCGGCTTCCGTATTTTCCGTCTCCCACAAGCGGCATGCCGCGGGAGGCGAACTGGACGCGGATCTGATGCGTTCTTCCGGTGTATAGCCGGATTCTCACCAGGCACAGTCCATTCTGCACATCCAGCACACGATAGGCTAGCTTCGCCTCTTTGACGCCCTTTCGCTGCCGGGAGACGACGTAGGTCTTATTTTTCGTCCGGTCGTGGAACAGAAGATCGGAAAGCTCCCCCTCCGCCCGCTCCGGAGATCGCTCCAGCACTGCCAGATACTCCTTTTGCAGCGTTCCCCCGGCAATCGCCTGCGAAAGCTTTGCTGCCGCAGGCGCAGTCTTTGCGAACACCATCACACCGCCCACCGCCTGATCGAGCCGGTGGACCGGATAAATCTCGCAGCCCAGCTGCCGCTTTAAAAGCGCCGGAAGATCGGCTTCTGCCTCCCCCTGCGCGCGTACGCCGACCGGCTTGACGCACAGAACCAGCTGCGACGTCTGCTCTAAAATCTCAATCACGCCATCGCCTCCCTTGCCCCTATCATACGAAATTTCCCGCGCGGACGCAAGCGGCTTTTCCGCGCAGAAAGACGAGGACTGTACTGCCATGACCACCAAAGACTACCAGCGTAAGACCACCATGCAGATTTTTCTGCACTTTTTCAAGCCCCACATGGGTCTTTTTATCCTCGACATGGTCTGCGCGCTTATTGTATCGCTCATTGACCTTGCCTACCCGCTTATTTCGCGCTGGGCAATGTATGAGCTGCTGCCGCAAAGCGCGTTTCAGACCTTCTTTACCGTAATGGCAGTTGTCGTCTTTGCCTATATCGTGCGGGCGTTTCTCTACTATATCATCACCTACTGGGGGCACACGTTCGGCATCCGCGTCGAGGCGGACATCCGCGAAGCGCTGTTCTGCCACATGCAGGAGTTGGGCTTCGACTACTATGACAAGCACCGCACCGGTCAGCTCATGAGCCGCCTGACGAGCGATCTGTTTGAAATCACCGAGCTTGCCCACCACGGTCCGGAGGATCTTTTCATCTCGTTTGTGACGATTGTGGGCGCCTTGATCATCATGTTCCGCACCGAGTGGCGGCTGGCGCTGGTCGTGTGCATCCTGCTGCCGGTCTTCCTTTTGACCGTACTGGCGCGCCGGCGGCAGATGGGCGCGGCTTCGCGCAAGGTCAAACAGCGCGTGGGGCACATCAACGCGGATGTGGAGTCGAGCCTTTCCGGCATGCGCACGGCAAAGGCATTTGCAAACGAGGCGCTGGAGACCGAAAAATTCCGCTGCTCCAACGCAGCCTTCAAAACCTCCAAAAAGAGCTTCCATCGCGAGATGGGCATTTTCATGGCGTCGATGGAGCTGTTCATGAGTCTTCTTTCCGTGTCGGTCGTCGCGGTCGGCGGATACCTGATCATGAGGAACGAACTGAACTACGCAGATCTTCTGATGTTCAGCCTCTACATCACAGCCTTTGTCAATCCCATTCGCAAGCTTGCAAACTTCACCGAGCTGTTTGCCAACGGCACGGCAGGTTTGGAGCGCTTCATCCAGATCATGCGCACCGAGCCAACGCTCTGCGACGCGCCCGGCGCACTGGAGCTGGAGCATGTGGACGGCAGCATCGATCTGGAGCATGTGGAGTTTTCCTACGACGACGATCTTGCCGTGCTGCATGATATCTCGCTGCACGCAGACCCCGGGCAGACCATTGCGATTGTCGGTCCGTCCGGCGGCGGCAAATCGACACTCTGCCAGCTGATTCCCCGCTTTTATGACGTGACAAGCGGCAAGCTCTCCATCGACGGGCTGGATGTGCGCTGCCTGACGCAAAAGAGCCTTCGCCGGAGCATCGGCATCGTCCAGCAGGACGTGTTTTTGTTCGCGGACTCCATTCTGGCGAACATCCGTTACGGAAAGCCGGACGCGACGATGGAAGAAATCATCGACGCGGCAAAGCGCGCGGAAATCTACGATGACATTCTCGCCATGCCCGATGGCTTCGACACCTACGTCGGCGAACGCGGCACGCTTCTTTCCGGCGGGCAGAAGCAGCGCATTTCGATTGCGCGCATCTTCCTGAAAAATCCGCCGATTCTGATTCTCGACGAGGCGACGAGCGCGCTCGACTCTCTGACGGAGGCAAAAATCCAGCATGCCTTCGACGAGCTGGCAAAAGACCGCACGACGCTTATCATTGCCCACCGGCTCTCCACCATCCGCGCTGCCAGCCGGATTCTGGTTGTCTCGGACGGGCAGATTGTCGAGTCCGGTACGCACGCGGAGCTGATGCAGCAGGGAGGCGTCTACGCAAATCTCTGCAACACGCAGAATCTGTTCCTGTAAAAAATCGCCCTCATGCAGATAATTGACCTGCATGAGGGTTTTTCTATTCAGAACAGCAGGCTGAGCACCCACGCAAGCCCGACCGCGCCGCCGCCTGCAAGCGCCCAGAAAAGCCGCCCGAGCAGCCTGCTCCGAAGTCTTGCCCCGGGGATGTGCGCCGTGCTGTAGCCCCTTGCCGCCGCCTGCGCCTGGCGCAGAAGCTCGTCCTGCGTGACGTTGCAGCTCTCCGGTGCGTCCGGGCGCAGCAGGAAGATTGCCTGCTCAAACAGCGACGGGTCCGGCGAGCGCACCACAATGACCTGCCGGTTGATTCCTTTTACCATGGCGTTTGCCTCCTTTGCCAGTAAACCTTGCAAAGAAAGCTTTTCCTGTTTTCAGAAAATTATTCCTCCGGCAAGCGTCCAGATCATCGAACCGCTTTGTTATACCGGCGTTTCCAGCGTGTCGTCCTGATCAATCCAGTCCTGCACGGGAACAACCGTAAATTCCTGGCGGCTATTTCGGACAACGACGCGCTTGATGCCGGCGTTGATGATCATGCGGCGGCACATCGAACACGACGTGGCGTCCTGCAGAATTTCCCCGGTCCGCGCATCGTGCCCCACCAAATACAGGTCTGCGCCGATGCACTCGTTGCGGGAGGCGGAGATGATCGCGTTCGCCTCGGCGTGGACGCTCCGGCACAGCTCATAGCGTTCGCCGCGCGGCACCTGCAGCTGCACGCGCACGCACCTGCCGAGGTCGGAGCAGTTTTTTCTGCCTCTGGGCGCGCCGTTGTAGCCGGTGGCAACGATCTCGTCGTTGCGGACAATGATCGCGCCATACTGCCGCCGCAGACACGTCGAGCGCTCCAGCACCGTCTCGGCGATGTCCAGATAGTAGTTCTCTTTTTCAATTCGCTGCATACGTTCCGCCTCCTTTTCGAGTAGTATATCACAACGTACAGCTCCCCTGCAAGCGTTTTCCCTTGCCGCGGCGGAAGCTTTGTGGTATAATAACCAGAGATTTTCCGGGAGGTGGGCACATGCGCGCAAAGCGGCTTTTCTGCATCGTTCTTTCTCTGATTCTCTGCCTCACGCTCTGCACGCCGGCGCTGGCGGAGGGCGATCTTCTCTTTGTCGCCGTCAACGACTCGATTCCCCTGACGCTTACGGCGCTTCCCTATGAATCCTCGTCCGGCATCTACGTGCCCTACACGGCGTTCGACGCCTCGCCCGGCGGGGTGATTCCGGCATACAACGCGCAGGCGCAGACGTTCGTTCTGTTCACGCGTCAGCGGCGCCTCGTTTTCGATCTTGCCGAAGGCACTGTCACCGATCAGGACGGCAACGTCAAAACTGTCTCGACCACCTTCCGCGGCGGCATGCTCTATGTCCCGCTGGTCTACTGCGCATCGTTCTTCTCGCTCAAGGTAAGCTTGCTGCAAAGTACGTCCGGCTACCCCATCCTCCGCTTTACAACCGGCAGTGAGGTCTATGACGACAGCCTGTTCGTGGAAAAGGCGGAGAGCCTGATTCAGTACCGCATCGACCAGATGAATACCCCCGAGCCCTCCCAGCCGCAGACGCCCGCGCAGCAAGAGCCGGATAAGCCCGAGCAGCCCGAGCCCGAGCCCGAGCAGACGCCTGCCACCGTCTATCTTGCTTTCACGAACGCGGAAACGATGGCAGATAACGCCGCGCTTCTGGAAAAGTCCAATCTTCGCGGCACGTTTTTCCTGACTGCCGCCGAGCTGACGGCAGACCCGGCGCTTGCGCGAAGACTCTATGCCGCGGGGCACATTCTCGGTGTGACGGTTACAGAAGACTGCGAGAATGTCTCGGCTTCTCTTCTCGAGGCGAACGACGCGCTTTGCCGCGCTTTGAACACGAAAACGCTCTTTGCCCTGCTCCCGGCGTGGCAGCAGGATGGCATCACCGATTTTTCTGTCCTCACGCGCCCGCAGGAGCCGGTTTCCGCCGAGTTTGCCGTTCAGCAGACGAATGCGCCGCAGCTTTTGATTGTCTCGCAGGACGCCGCGCAGACGCTCTCCACGCTCGCCGCCGCGGGCGCGAACATCGAGCTGCTGCGCGAAACGACAAAGCTTTCGTAAAGACAGATACAAAGTGCGCCCGCCGGAAGGCGG
>DPCD01000127.1:0-2418 GCA_003516765.1 Clostridiales bacterium
CGGCTTTCCAAAGCCCGACGCACCGAGAACCAGAATGGTCTGGTTTGCTTCCGGCGGAATCACCGGCTCATGGGCTGCGTGTGCCTTCAGAGGAAGGTGCTTCGAGCCGTCCGCCTCCGCGAGAATGTAATCCGCCATCGGCAGAAGCTTCTCAAACGCAAGCTCCGGCGCGGTGAATTTTCCCTCTTGCGTCCGCGCTCCCACGCAGACGCACTTCGTTTTTTTCAGTGTCCGGCGGATTTCCGTTTCCGTTCCATCCGTCAGGCACGGCAGGTGCTCCGGCGGCAGGATGTGCGTCGTGGTACACACAATCACACGCGCCGTCTGAGAAAGCTCGCGCGCCAGCGCATATAAAAGCGTCGTCTTTCCGCCGCCTCCAATGATGGCGGTCAGCCCCGGCTGAATACCGAGCATCCGGCGCAGCTGCATCTTCCGTTCCTGCCTTTCGGTTTTTTCTATCCTGATGGTATCACGCACACGGCAAAACGTCAAGCGCGCGCAGTTGACAACGCCGCCCGCATTCTTTACAATACTGCAATACAAGCTTTTCATCAGGAGGTTTCTCATGTCAGACGCTGCCTTCCCATCCCGCCGCGGTCTTACCGGCGACGCACTCAAGCTGCTCGCGATCCTTGCCATGACGCTTGATCATATCGCGTGGCTGCTGTTCCCCGGGTATCCTGCGCAGGCGATGCCGCTTGCCATGCACATCATCGGCAGGCTCACCTGCCCCATCATGTGCTATTTTATTGCCGAGGGCTATCATTACACCCGAAATTTCCGGCGCTACGCGCTGCGGCTTTTCCTGCTTGCGATTGTCTCGCACTTTGCTTATATCTACGCCTCCAATGCCTATCAGGATTGGCGCTCATTCATTCCCTTTTATTCCGGAAGCGTTCTCAACCAGACGGGCGTCGTGTGGTCGCTTCTGGGAGGGCTTTTGATGCTGCGCGTGAACGATCTGGACTGCGCGGTCTGGAAGAAGGCGGCGCTGATTCTGCTTCTTTGTCTTCTGACCTTTCCGGCAGACTGGAGCTGCATTGCCGCGCTGTGCATTCTGTCCATCGGCTCAAACCGGGGAAATCCCAAAAAGCAGCTTCTCTGGTGCGCGTTCTACGTCAGCCTCTACGGCGCAGTCTATTATTTCTCGCTCGACCGGCTCTACGGTGTTTTACAGCTGTGCGTCTTCCTGTCCGTGCCGCTGCTGCGGCTCTATAACGGCGCACGCAGCAAAAACGCAGCTCTCAGCCGCGTCATGAAGCCGCTGTTTTACCTCTACTATCCCCTGCACCTGTTTGCCATCGGTCTGATCCGTACCTTTTTCCTGTCCTGAGGCTTCCATCATATGTACAAACGGCAGAGCCCACTCGGGCTCTGCCGTTCCGCTTTTATGTATTCCAATGCTGCGCGCCGGTCAATGCGTCGAGAATCAGAGAGCCTGCCGTCACCGCGTCTTCTATCGTCAGATAGTGCGGCGCACTCTCGTCGATCAGCAGCCGCCCGGACGGCGGCAGCTCGTCGTCCGCAAACCAGACCTTAAGCCAGAGGCTGCAGCGCGGCAAAAACGAAAAGTGCGCACAGAAATCCGCATTCGAGGGCAAAAGCTCTGCGCCCATGGAAAGGCAGCGCCGCGCCAGCTCCTCCGGCGGCAGAACACCGAGATCCCGCCTCACGATCAGCTCTGCGTTGCGGTCGAGCCCGCCGCCGCGCACCAGACCGTCCTTATACTGGGAAAACGAGATCATGCACCCGGAAGGAGGCGCCCCGTCGGCAAGGTCAAGATAATGCAGCAGCGTCAGCGTATGCCAGTTGGAAAGCTGCGGCAAGACGGTGCAATCCGGCAGCCGGACCGAGACTGTTTTTCCGAGCGTATCGACCAGATACATACCGTCTTCATATCGCACGCCCGCCTTCCGGGAGACCTCCTGCGGCGTATGCCGCAGCAGCCGCTCGCGCGCCACGATCAGCATGTTTTCAAATTGCCGATCCGCTTTTTCCATGTCATCACATCCTTCCGCCATCTTATCACGTCCGCTCCCTGTTGTATAGCCCAAACCTGCACGGCAGACTGCGCACCAAAAAAGGAAGACACGCTATGGATATGCTCCCCGCAGCGCAGAGCAGCATGGCAATCCATATGGGAACGGGGCGCAGGCAAGATTTGTCGTGCGGGAACAGTCTATCCTCAATCGGATGTCTGCGCGCCCCGCCTGCGCTTATTCTGGATATAGAGCAGGCATGCGGCTGCTGCAATCAGCAAGGCTCCGCCTGCCGTATACAGCTTTGTGCCGGCACCGCCGGTAGACGGGAGCACCGGTGTTGTGATATGCTCCCCATAGAGTAGACAAGCAGAGGTTCAAAACCTCTGCCATCCGTGATTTCATCTATGGAGTTATCTAAGAATTTTGAGAATAAAAA
>DPCD01000127.1:2675-3273 GCA_003516765.1 Clostridiales bacterium
TGCGTTATGCCGGGAACGGAATGACCTCGCTCAGTGGCGGAAGGATTTTCGGTTGCTGCTCGTCCGGCTGCATGGCGCTGTCCACCAGACCGATATCCCGGTAGATGATGCGGATAGACTGGCTGGAATTGCGGGAGTATTTCACTTCTCGTTCTCCAATCTCAATACGCTGGATGAACAGCCGCAGCAGCTCCGGCGTCAGCTCGTCGATCGTTGTGTATCGTTTGGCTTTCTCAATGAACGCCTCCACGTTGGCTTCCCGCGATTTGAGCTGTGCCAGCCGTTCTTCCTTTTTCGGAATTTCTTCTTCCAGCAGCCGCTGCTCGTCTGTGTAATCACCGGCGAGCATCTGATACTGCTCATCGGTCACGCGCCCCAGCACATTGTCTTCATAAAGCCGCTTGAACAGCTTTGCCAGTTCTGCGCTTCTGTGTTTCATCGTATCCAGTTCCCGAAGAACACGGTTGATTTCCTGCCGCAGCTCAGCGCTGTTTTTCTGATTGATGTACGCCGCGAACTGTCGCTCCTTCATCCTGGCGAAGTGTGTGACCCGCCGCAGGTCATCCAACACGATTTGCGTGAGATCACATTCCCGGAT
>DPCD01000132.1:0-2547 GCA_003516765.1 Clostridiales bacterium
CCGCTCACGCCGTCAAATGCAGCCGCAGAGGTGGTGTAGTTGCTGGTATCCAACCCCAGAACCATCATTGCGCCAGACCCTCCCGGGCGTATTTTCCGAGGATACCGTTGACAAAGGACACCACGTCCTCGTCCTCGTATTTTCTTGTCAGCTCCACTGCCTCGCTGATGGCAGCGGCAGTGGGGACATCGTCTGCATGCTCACACTCGTACATGGCGACCTCCATGACCGCGACAGCGACCTTGGAAATGCGGTCGAGGCTCCAGCCGATGGCGTTTTTCTCGATGAACGCCTCGAGCGCTTCGCGCTCACGCTCGACGCTATGGACCACGCCGGCAAGATACTCCGCCTGTTTGCCCGAGGGACGCTCGGCGTAAATTTCGGTTTCCGATGCAAGCGTCGGATAATACTCCGGGTCCATCAGAAGGTTCATCGCCTCGTCGGCGGAAATGCCGTTGAAGTTCATCTCATAGACAAGGTGGCATGCAATCTCTCGTGCGTTCGATCTGGTCATCACAGTTCTCCTTCGCCGCGTTCTGCGGCGGTCTTCTTCAAAATGATTATTTATTATACAGGATCGGCTCGCAAAAATAAACCCTTTGTCGCACCGGCAAAGGGTTTATTTTCCGATTATTTTTTACTGTCCTTCGGCAGGGCAATGCCGCAGACGGTCACATTGACCTCGGCAACGCGCAAGCCCGTGACGGACTCGACGCTGGACTTGACATTTTCCTGCACGTTCTTCGCCAGCTCAAAAATGTTCTGCCCGAACTTGGAGACAACGTCGCAGTCGATGCGCAGCGCGCCCGCTTCGGTGGTGGAGAGCCGGACGCCCTTGGAAAGCGTCTTCATACCGAGCATTTCGGCGATATCCGTCCCGATGGAGCTCGACAGACCGCACACGCCCTCGACCTCGAGAACCGCCATGCCGGTCACGGACGCAACCACGTCCTCGGAAATCTGAATCGAGCCGTTTTCCATCTCCTGGGTAAAGTATTCTTTGTTTTCAGCCATCGTATTACCTCCGGGTTTCGGTGCTTATGCGAACATTGTACCACAAACTTTCGGAATTTCAACCTGTTTTTACTGCGCCTTGACCTCAATCACGCGCACTTGCGAAAGATCATAGTCCGTCTGCGAGGTCACAACGTCGGAAATGAGTGCCACATCCGCCGTCGACAAGCCCTCGGCAGGCGCGGAAACCGCGACGCTGACTGTGTCGTCCGCCATGTAGGTCACGCAATCGGAAAAGCCCTTGGCAATGATCAGGCTTTCAATCTGCGCCTCGCTGAGCGCGGTGCCGACAATCCGGTTCAGCGTCTGCGAGGCGGTGTCGCCGACGGCGGTACCTTCGTTATAGGCAATCGTCTGCTCGAGAAGCTCGACCGCGCTGTCGCGCGAGGACTGCCGGCTGAGCCGGACCTGCGCAAAATAGTCGTCGGTCGAAGTCTCCTCCAGAGAAACCGGTTCTGCCGCATCGTTCAGCTGCAGGCTTGTTTCCCCCATCACCTGCTCGGCGTTCAGCGTGTCCGTCAGATCTGGCGTCTTCTGCCGGTTGTTATACGACCAGTTGAGATAGACGCCCGCACAGATGAACAGCAGCACCGTTGCAATCACCGCGTTACGTTTCCAGATTTTCATATTCCATCCTCCTAGCTCTGCTTCATTTTGATGACACTGATTTTATCGCTCCCAAGCCCCGTGAGGGCGGAAACTGCCTGCACAATGCGCAGCCGGACCACTGCGCTGTCTGCTCCGTCGCAGACCACGACGGCGCCCGCGTAGGACGCCTTCTTCGTTTTCGTGACGACGGGCGTTTTCTGCGCGCTCTGATTGGCGGAAAAGACGGTGGTTTCCTCGCTTGTCTCGCCGGACCGGCGCACATCCGTCTGATAAACCACCTCATCGCTGCCGGTGGTTGTCAGCAGCAGCTCCACCCGCCCGACGCCTTCCATCGAGGAAAGCAGCCGCGAGAGCGCCTGCCGCATATCGTCTTCCGGCTGCGTCTGCTGCACCTGTGGCTGCGTATCCTGCACCGCCTTTCCGATTCCGCCGGACGGCAGCAGCAGCAAAATCCCCCCCAGCGCAAGAATCAGAAGCGGCAGCCGGAAGCGCTCTAACGTAGCCTTTACGCGCTGTAAGCCGCTTGAAAGCCGTCTGTTTTTCATTCGTTCGTCCAAATCTGCCGCTCCTTCCCGATGGCAAGGTTTTCTTCGATGTAAGCTTCCAGAGCCTTTCGCTGCTGCGGGGTAAACGCGCCGGTGATCTGCACGCCGGACGGATACGGATAGCCGCTGCCTGATTCAACCGTCACCTCAATACTGACCGACAGGTCAAGCTCCTGTGCTTTGTCCCATATATATGCTTCCGTCTTGCTCTTTATGATGGCGCACAGCGCCTCGCGATTGCGGATTTCCACACCCGTGCGCGCCTGCTCGGCAGCAACCTGCATTTTCGATAGCTCCTGCGCAAAATCGGACAGCTGCCAGCCGGAAATGCCGGACAGCGCTGCCGTCATCAGGAAAATGCCGCACAGCAGCGAGCAGA
>DPCD01000132.1:2732-8544 GCA_003516765.1 Clostridiales bacterium
GCTTTTTCATCCGCCCGCCGGGCACGAGCGCGCGCACAAGCGCACACAAAAGCGCTGCCGCGCAAAGAGATATCAGATACTTCCGGATTGCATCCATCATCCGCCCACCGCCTTCAAAAAGCATGCCGAAGACACAAGGCTCATCCAAAGCGTGCTTGCCGCAATCGCCAGCATGTAGCCCATGGCGGAGGCAAGATTGGAAATCAAGCCCGCATGCGCCTTGCTGACCGCGTCCGCGCCGATTGCCCCTGCCAGCCGCAGCGCCAGATAAAATGCCCCCAGCCGCACAAACGGTGCAAGCGCCATCGCCAGAACCGCCAGCATCCCGAACGCCCCTGCCGCGCTGCGAATGAGCCCCGCACTTGCCAGCAAAGACTCCGACGCATCGGAGAGAATCGACCCGACAACCGGCACCATCCCCGAAAACGCTGCCTGCGCCGCCTTCACTGCCATCGCGTCTGCGGAGCCCGTCAGTACGCGGCTGAGGCTCAAATACGCCGTAAAGACCGCGCACAGTCCCTTCACGCTCAGCCGCACCAGCCATCCGCAAAGCTCCCGGATTTTTCCGAGCCCGCTGCCGTCTGTCGCGCTTTCGGCAGTCGCCAGCAGAATATAGAGATACACCAGCGGAATCAGCACGCCAGATGCAAGCTTTGTCAGTAGACTCATTGCAAACGATCCGCCTGCCAGCAGCGTCCCCGCGCTCACGCTCCCGCCGGAAGCGGCAAGGCTCGACGAGAGCACCGGAAGCAGCAGCGCCGTAAAGTCCGAAATTTTCGTAATCGTCTCGCGCGCCAGTGCAATCATCGACTGTGCGTCGCGCGTGCAGAGCGCCGTGATGGCAAACGCCCCCGCAATCTGTGCAGGCTGCTTTGCGCCGGGGTCTTCCTGCGCGCCGGAAGCAAACGCACAGAGGATGCCTGCTGCCAGAATCTTTCCTGCCGAGAAAAGTGCCGACCGCAGCGCCAGATTGGCGTTTGACAGCGCATCGGTTACGATGTTCCAGAGCTGCGTGGCGAAATCTCCGACCGATGCTGTCGACACATCGCCCAGCGCCTCCCGCGTTTGTCCGTCGAGCGCCTGCTCCAGCGCCTGCGCGCCGAAGTCCGGCATTGCCGCTTCCTCCGGCTCGCGCGCCAGAGCGGGCGTAATCAAGAGCAGCAGCACACTGAGCGCCAGTACAAGCTTTCTCATCCGCCGCCTCCCAACTCCTGCAGAAGCTCGAGCAGCATCGTTGCCAGCGGCAGCGCCGTGCAAAGGCACAGCACCGTCCCGCACAGCTCGACCATCTTCCCGAGTGCCCCCTGTCCTGCATCCTGGCAGAATGCACCTGCGATCTGCCCCAGAAGCGCAATCGCTACGGTCTTCAAAAGCGGCGAGAATACCGCGGACGACAGACCCGTGAAGGAAAGCAGCTTTTCGAAAAATTCCAGCACCGGAGATAACAGCCCCAGCGCTGCCACTGCCGCGCCCGCCGCCGCAAGAACGGAAACCGCCAGCGCCAGCGCGCCCTCGTGCGGCTTCAGCACCGCGCACAGAAGCGCACAAACCACGCTGCACGCGGCAATTTTCACATAGATCTCCATCGCTAAAACCGAAACAGCGTCTTTACCAGATCAAACAGCTCCGCAATGCGCTGCACGACAATCATGAGCACCACCACAAGCCCGGCAAGAGACGTCATCGTCGCCTGCTCCTCGCGCCCGGAGCGCACAAGCACCTGATTGAGAATCGAAACAATGATGCCGACCGCGGCAATTTTAAAAATCAGATCAATATCCATCGTTACAACAGCATGACGGCAAGCGCGAGTCCCGCGCAGATGCCGATGGTCTCATAGCTTCTGCACCGCGCACGCTTCTGCCCCTGCAGGGCTAACAGCGCCGCCGTGACGCTTGCCTTCGTCCGTTCGATTGCGGCAAGCTGCGATTCCAGATCGAACCTTCCGAGGTTCAGGGAAAGCCCGTAGAGCGCCTGCACACTCTCGTCTCCCGGGCGAAAGCCCTTCGCCTGCTGAAAGCCCCGTTTGAAGCAGACCGGCACCGTGCAGTAAGGCTGCGCAGACAGCGCCCTTCCGGCTTCCGCAAAAAAAGCCGCGACATCCTTCTGCCGGCAGGCGGAAAGCCCCGAGAAAAGCTGCGCCAGCGGAGTAAGCCGCGCCGACATTTCGCTCTGCATCGTATCGAGCGCCCACAAAAGCCCTTCGAGCTGCGCACATTGCAGCTTCACCGCGCGTGCAAAGCCGAAGCCCACCGCGCCGGACGAAAGCACAACCAGCGCAGCGCCAATCATTCGGATCATTCGTTTTTCACCTCCACACAGCGAAACTGCCTGTCCGGCAGCAGGACAAACATACGCCGGAACATACCGAGCGTCAGCAGCTCCCGGTAAAGCGGGCGCAGGCGCAGCTCGCGTTCATCCTTTGCGTGCGCCGTGGCAAGAAGCCTGACCCCGCAGTAGCTGATGGTTTCCATCGCGGCTAAGTCCCGGCGCGCCGTAATTTCGTCTGCGGCAATCCACATGGGATTCATTGCTCGCAGCAGAAGCAGCATGCCCTCGTCCTTGGATAGCCCCGTCAGAATATCCGTCTGCGGTCCGAGGTCAAACTGCGCCTTTCCCTGCGTCATGGCAGAAATTTCGCCCCGGTCATCGCAGACGCTCACGCGCTGACCGCTTTCCGACAGCGCCCGGATGCACGCGCGCAGCAGCGTCGTCTTTCCCGCGCCCGGCGCGCCGAGAATCAGGCACGAATCGGTAAGATTCGGAAGCAGCCGCGCGCTGTCCATGCGCACATCGCGTGCAAAGCGGATGCAAAGAGAGCTGAGCGCCTGATAGCCAGCCAGCTCACCGTTTTTGACCACGGCGCTTCCGCACACGCCGATGCGGTGCCCGCCCGGAAGCGTCACAAAGCCCTGCCGCAGGCTCTGCGTACAGGCATATGCCGACTGCTGCGTCGCGCGCTGCAAAATCTCCGAAAGCTCCTCCTGCCGCACCAGCCCCGCAAGCCGCCGCTCGGCACCGTTTTCTACCACTGCCGGAGACTGCCCCGCGCGCAGCCGAAGCTCCTGCACATTCGAAACATCCAGTGTCCGGTAGCGCGCCGGAAGCACGTCCAGAATTTCCTGAAACGCCGCCATCGTTCATCCCTCCCACCACAGTCTATTGGATAGCCAACCCGAATATGCCGCAGGCGGCTGCATTTTCTTCCTGACAAGCCTACCGCTTTTGTCGGTTTTTGCTCTTGCGCTATATGCGTTTTTTCGCTATAATTGAAAAAACCATGTTCTAATGACCAAGAGGCATCGCTATGACACTACAGGAATTTTTCAGGCAGCATCCGAAATCAGCGCTCGGTTTTTCCGGCGGCGTGGACTCTTCCTACCTGCTCTATGCCGGTATAAGCGCCGGTGCGGAGGTACGCCCGTATTTTATCAAAACCGCGTTCCAGCCTGCATTCGAACTGGAAGACGCAAAGCGGCTGTGCGCGCAACTTGGCGCGGAGCTTTCGATCATCGAGCTCGACGCGCTGGCAAATCCGGACGTTGCAAAAAACCCTGCCAACCGCTGCTACTACTGCAAAGCGGGGCTGTTTGGAGCTTTGCAGAAGCAGGCGCTGGAGGACGGATACACGGTCCTGCTCGACGGCACCAACGCCTCGGACGAAGCAGGCGACCGCCCCGGCATGCAGGCGCTTTCCGAGCTTCATGTGCTCTCGCCGCTGCGCCTGTGCGGGTTAACGAAATCGCAGATCCGTGAGCTTTCCCGCGAGGCAGGGCTATTTACCTGGGACAAGCCGGCGTATGCCTGTCTTGCCACGCGCATTCCGACCGGGCAGAGGATTACAAACGAGCTTCTCGCGCGCGTGGAAGGCGCGGAGCAGGCGCTGTTCTCGCTCGGCTTTACGGATTTTCGCGTGCGTGTGTTCCATGACGCGGCGCGCGTGCAGCTCAAGCCCACACAGATGCAGCAGGCGCTTACCCGCCGTTCTGAAATTCTGGAAAACATGAGACCGTATTTTGAAACCGTCCTTCTGGATCTCAAGGGGAGGTAAGCATGGAGCAATCGGAAATCAGGCAGCTTTTACAGGCGGTCGCTGCAGGCGAACGCTCGGTCGACGACGCGCTTTTACAGCTCAAGGAAGCTCCCTTTGAGGATCTGGGCTTTGCGAAGCTCGATCATCACCGCGCGCTGCGGCAGGGCGCTGCCGAGGTCATCTACGGTGCGGGCAAAACGCCGGAGCAGATTCTCAAAATCACACAGGCGATGCTCCATCACGGGCAGAAGACTGTCCTGATCACACGGCTTTCCAAAGAGGCGGCAGACTTTCTCACGCCGCAGCTGCCGCTTACCTATTATGAGCTCGGGCGCGTCGGTATTGCGGGCACGATGCCGGAGCCGACCGGGCGCGGAAAAATCGTCGTTGCAACCGGCGGCACGAGCGACCAGCCCGTCGCCGAGGAAGCGGCTCTTACCGCTGAGGCGCTCGGAAATGAGGTTGTGCGGCTCTACGATGTGGGTGTCGCGGGGCTTCACCGACTGCTGTCTCACACGGACGATGTCATGCAGGCGCAGGCGATTGTCGCAATTGCCGGCATGGAAGGGGCGCTTGCAAGCGTCATCGGCGGGCTTGCCGACTGCCCGGTCATTGCGGTGCCGACCAGCGTGGGCTACGGCGCAAGCTTCGGCGGCGTGGCAGCGCTTCTTGCGATGCTCAACTCCTGCGCCAGCGGCGTGAGCGTCGTGAACATCGACAACGGCTTCGGCGCAGGCTATCTTGCCAGCATGATCAACCATATAGGCACATAACCTTTCAAACAGGATCGACATTTTCTTTCGCGCCTGCGGGCGCAGAACGCTACGAGGTTTACTAGAGGTTTCGTATATGAGAGTTTTATATCTGGACTGCTCGATGGGAGCGGCAGGCGATATGCTGATGGCAGCTTTGTATGAGCTGCTGGACGACAAGCCCGCGTTTCTCGATGCCATGCGCGCGCTCGGTCTTCCGGGCATTGAGATTACCGCCGAGCCCGCCGTCAAATGCGGCATCACGGGCACACACATGAAGGTTCTGGTGCATGGCGAAGAAGAGCTGGACGCACTGCACGAGCAGGAACACGGTCATGGTCATGAACACACGCACCATCACACGGGGCTGCATGACATCGAACACCTGCTGTCGCATCTGGACCTGCCGCAGGCGGTGCAAACTGATGCGCTGGCGGTCTACCGGCTGATTGCCGGCGCAGAATCGAAGGTCCACGGAACCACCGTCGATCAAATTCATTTCCACGAGGTCGGCACGCTGGACGCTCTGGCAGACGTGGTCGGCGTGTGCCTTCTGATGCATCTTCTCTCTGCGGAGAAAGTTTTCTGCTCCAATGTACATGTCGGCTGCGGGCAGGTCCGCTGCGCCCACGGCATCCTGCCGGTTCCCGCGCCCGCAACGGCGCTTTTATTAGAAGGCATTCCGATCTATGGCGGCACAATTTCCGGAGAGCTCTGCACCCCGACGGGCGCGGCGCTGCTGCGCCATTTTGTCACGGAGTTTGGCACCATGCCTGCCATGCGCCTGTCCAAAACCGGCCACGGTATGGGAACGAAGGACTTCCCCGCCGCCAACTGCGTGCGCGCAATGCTGGGAGAAACGAATGCGCCCGCGCAGGAGATTCTGGAGCTTTCGTGCAATCTCGACGACTGCACCGGAGAAAGTCTCGGCTTTGCGATGGAACGGCTGTTTGACGCAGGCGCGCTCGATGTGTACTGGACAAGCGTCGGCATGAAGAAAAACCGCCCTGCCGTTCTGCTCACGTGC
>DPCD01000032.1:0-499 GCA_003516765.1 Clostridiales bacterium
ATGAAAAAGCGATTGCCGCTATGCTGAATTTCGGAAAGCTCTATGATATAATAAGTGACGAGGAAAAGAAAAATCTTATAACTTATCTAATAAAGGAAATTCAGATATATCCTAATGGAGAGTCAGAGATGCCTTTGAAGTCGATAGAGTTTAATTTTCCGATATATCGTGATGGACAAGAGGTAAGGCGGCTCTTGTGGGAAAAAGGTAATACCGTTGAGACGGTGGTCCTCTTGTCACGGGAAACAAATCCACTGACGGTTGAGGTCAGAATGGAAGTGGAAACCGGCGAGGTTAAGGAGTATCCGACCTATAAACGCATTCAGGAGTATGTGCAGGAAAAGTACGGCTTCAAAGTCCATACGGCATATATTGCAGAGGTCAAGCGTATGGTCGGGCTGGATATGCACAAAGCACCGAACGCAGTGGAGCAGAGAAAACATGAGTATCATCCCTGCCCGCCTGAAAAGGTCGAGGCGATCAAGGATGCGCTGCGGCA
>DPCD01000032.1:701-20216 GCA_003516765.1 Clostridiales bacterium
GAGTGAGTTTACGGCTAAAAACCCAGCATCACGTCAACGGCGTGATGCTGGGTTTCTTTATACAACAAACGTATGACCTGACCGGAAGGCGGTCAGGTCATACGAAGCAACCGGAAAAGATAATATATCTTGCAGGTTTATTACCGCATGGTCCGAATATAGGGTTTTCCCAGTGCTGCCGGATCCGCATCCGTCTTTTTCACCGCGCTGATAGCAAGCACCAGTACCGTCAGCACATAGGGTAGCCCCGTGAAAACCTGGATGGGCATGTCCACGCCCAGAGCCTGCATTTTAAATTGCAGTGCGTTTGCAGCTCCCATAAACAGCGCAGCCAAACACACGCCGACCGGATTTCTGCGACCAAACACAACAAGAGACAGTGCAATATAGCCGCGTCCGGAAGTGACGTTTTCGGAGAACATACCCAATTGTCCCAGCACCAGATAGGCGCCGCCGAGTCCGCTCATCAGACCGTTGAACGCCGCAGCGAGATATTTGATCCGAAAAACCGGCAGACCTACAGTGTCCGCTGCCTTTGGATTCTCGCCTACGGATACCAGCGACAGTCCCCATGCTGTCTGATTTAAAAACCAGACAAGCACGATTATAAGCGCATAGAGCAGGTAAGCAATAATGTCCTTGTTGAAAAAGGCGTCTCCGATCAGCGGTATCTTGCACAGCAGCGGAATCGGCAAAGTCGGCAGCGTCGAGATTTGCGGATAGTTTCCTGCGGTTCGGTTGACAATCACCTGAAACATGTAGCTGGTCAGACCAAGCGCAAAGAGGTTTAATGCCGTCCCGATCACGTTCTGGTTCTGCCGCAGGTAAATCGAAAAAAAGGCGTGCAGCAGGCTAAAACATACGCCCGCAATCATTCCAGCCAAAAATCCAAGCGGCAGACTGCCGGTCCAGTACGTTACAGCAAAGCCGAGAAACGCGCCGCCCAGCATATTTGCTTCCAAGCCAATGTTTATCGTTCCGGATTTCTGAGAAATCATTTCCCCCAGGGCTGCGTAAGCCAGCGGAATCGCCATCCGCACAGCGGCAGACAAGAAAGAGCCCATAAACGCCAGAGTCAGTATCTTATCCCACATGCTTGCCCCTCTCTTTCTTTACAGACTGCGAAGGGCGATTTTCAGCCCAGATCTGCGGCAGAGAGCCGCAGAGAATCATCAGCACAATAAATCCAATAATGATAGAGACAATAGAGCTGGGAATGCCCAGAGTCCGCTGCATCGTAGCGGCTCCCACTTGCAGCGCCGCAAGACCAATGGACACCAGCATCACGCGCAGAGGATGATTCAATGCCAGAAGCGCTACCAAGATAGCTGTATATCCGTTTCCGCCAGAGATGCCTTCAAGCAGCCTGTGCTGAACGCCGAACACTTCGTTGAACCCGGCAAGACCGGCAAGACCTCCGCCGATCAGGGCAGAAAGAAGCAAACTCTTTGGAACAGAGATTCCGGTACAAAGCGCGGCTCTTTTGCTGAACCCCACCATCTGTATTTCAAAGCCCAACGATGTCTTATACAGCAAAAACCATGTAACAAATCCCGCAATTACAGAAAGAATTGTTCCGGCGTGAAGTCGGGTCGGATTCAGAAGCAGCGGAAGCGTAAGACTCTCAGGGATAGGGGCGCTTTGCGGCAGAGAGCTGCCCGCCTCCTGAAGACCGCCGCGGATACAGATACCCACAATCATAATTGCGATGTAATTGAACATGATGGTATTTACGGTCTCTGAGATTCCAAACCTGCTCTTCATCCATGCCGGAAGCAAAACCCATAATCCGCCGGCAAGAAACGCAGCCAGAATTGCGATAAGCATTCGAAGCGCGTCCAACGACTCCGGAAGCAGCAGTGCGGCGGCTGTAGAGGCTAGGGCGCCCATATAGAGCTGTCCTTCGGCACCCAAATTCAGAAAGCCCGCCCGGAATGTAATTGCGACGCCAAGTCCCAGCAGCATCAGCGGCGTTGCCCGCACAAATACCTCGGCAAAGCCATGTGTTGTTCCAAAGATACCGAATACAAAGGTCTTGACTGCTGTTATAGGGTTTGCGCCGGAAAGCACGATCAGAATTGTAGACAGCAATAGCACAGCCGCAACCCGGATCAGCGTAAACGACATTTTTTTCGTGTTCATGTCCTGGCCTCCTCCAGCGGTACACCTCCCATCATCAGTCCCAAAAGTTCTACAGATAAATCCGGCGTATTCTGGACAATTCCCATAATACGCCCGCCATGGATTACAGCGATACGATCGGATAAAGCCAAAATCTCGCCAAGATCTGTGGAGACCAGCATCACGCTCTTTCCTTGATTCCTCCGCTCCAGCAGCCGCTGACGCAGATATTCTGTCGCACCGATGTCCAGTCCTCTCGTTGGCTGACAGGCAATGATTAAATCGCCCTGCGCCTGTAATTCACGCGCCAGAATCAGTTTTTGCTGATTGCCTCCGGACAGCACCCGCACCCGGGCGGAAAGGGACGGGATTTTCACCTGATAGGCATCTACCTGTTCCTGCGCATTTCGCTGTAGCTGTTGCAACTGCAGGATATGTCTTTTGGAATACGGCGGACGATAGTATGTCCGCAGCGCAAAGTTGGAGGTTATATCCGCGTCCATAATCAATCCATCCTGATGCCGGTCTGAGGGAACATAGGCAACGCCCTTTTCCCAGCGCTTGCGGACAGAGAGACGACTCAGATTTTTGCCGCAGAACATAATTTCACCGGCTGTCTGCCGCCGTATACCGACCAATACTTCAACAAGTTCTCCCTGCCCGTTTCCGTCAATCCCGGCAAGACCCAGAACCTCGCCGCTATGTATGCTGAGATTGATGTTCTGGAGCAGTGGCTGCTGTTCGCCATGCTGTAGGCAAAGATCGCGGATTTGCAGGATTTCGCGATGTTCGCCGGTCTCCCGCTTTGTATATCCACCCTCCAGAAAATCTCTGCCGATCATGCAGCGTGAGAGCTCTCGTTCATCTGTCTTCGCTGTTTCCAGTGTACAAACCTTTTTTCCATCCCGCAGAATGGTGACGCGGTCGCTGATCTCAAGGATTTCTGAGAGGTTGTGGGCGATAAGGATAATGCTGTGTCCTTCATTGCGCAGAATACGAAGAATTTGAAAGAACTCCTGCGTCTCCTGCGGCGTCAATACAGAAGTTGGCTCATCCAGGATCAGCAGCTGCGCTTCCCGGAACAAGACCTTCAGTATCTCTACCCGCTGCTGCTCACCCACAGAAAGCTTATCGACCCGCTTTTGCAGATCTATGTGAAGTCCGTATTTTTCACACAGTTTGGAAACCAGCTGCCTTTGAGCCTCCCTGCGGACAAGGGGATACCCTTCTGTACGCAGCCCTAACAGGATATTTTCCAACGCGGTTAGTTTTCGGACCAGCATGAAGTGCTGATGCACCATGCCAATTCCAAGCTGAATTGCCTCATCAGGTTTGCTGATTTGGGCAGGCTTTCCGCACCAGAAAATCTCACCAGCGTCCTGGCGATACAGACCATACAGAATATTCATCAGAGTGGTCTTGCCGGCGCCATTTTCACCAAGCAGCGCATGAATTTCTCCTTTTGTAACGGAAAAATCTACATGATCTACTGCCCGGACCTCCGGGAACTCCTTCACAATCCCTTGCATTTCAAGCAAATTCATGGCATATACTCTCTTTCTTAAAAGGGTCTCTTCTGATCAAATCCAACATATGATGAGAAGAGACCCTTTACAAGCATGGAAACTTATGTGGTAGGTGTTTCAATCACGGGAATCACCAGGCTGCCGTCGATAATCTGCTGCTTCAGATCTTCAATCTCATCTTTGACATCCTGCGGAATCCGATCTTCGAAGCTGTGATAGGGCGCCAAATTGATAATTCCCTCTGCAAAGCCGTAAGATCTGATGCCGTTTTCAAACTTACCGTCCACTGCGTTTCCGACAATGTAGAGCAGAACGTCGCCAAAGCTGTACATATCGCTGCATACAACCGTATCTGGCGCCAGACTGTTCTGGTCTGCCGCAGCGCCCATTGCCAGTTTACCGCGCTCTTCGCAAGCCTTGATCGCGCCGGTTCCGGCTGTATTGGCTCCGTGACCGATAACGTCCGCGCCCTGATCCAGCATGGCAATTGCCGCTTCCTTTGCCAGCGCTACGTCTGTAAAGGATTCGCAGTAAGTAATCAGCACCTGGGTATCGGGATTAGCGGCCTGTGCGCCCAGCTTAAACGCCTCGGCCGGCTTGATGATGGAAGGCTGAGCTGGACCGGCTACAAAGCCAACAATCCCGCTTTCAGAAAGCCGCGCCGCCAAATATCCCAGCAGGTAACGGCTCTGTTCGTTGGATATCTTGCAGGAAAGAACATTATCCGCTTCCACACTTCCTTCAAAGACAATGAAGTGCGTATCCGGATATTTGCTTGCCACACTGAGTGCAGGATCGCCAAACTGGAAGCCCAATCCAAAAATCAGATCATAGCCCTGCGCGGCATAGTCGGTCAAAGCCGCTTCCATATCAGTTGTCTGCAAATTTTCGGTATACGAGAAGTCGATTCCATACTGGTCCTTCGCGGCGGTCAGTCCGTCATAAGCCAGCTGGCACCAGCCGCCGTCGTTGGCAGGTCCGGTCAGACAGAGCGCAACCTTTAACGGAGCGCTTCCGCTTTCTTCCGTGCTTTGAGAGGGGGGGTCTGACTGTGTGCTTTCCTGCCCACAGCCGACCAGGAACAGTAGCATGCACAGCGCGACAAGCATAAGAGCAACAATTCGTTTCATATCTTTTCCTCCTGTCTGTTTGCAGATAGCCTGAGGTGGCTCTGCTGATATTCTTATATTATCTGGTCTCGCCTCCTTCATGTCAATATCGAATCTCTTCGTTTTTTAAATGAAACCTAAAGTTCCCTATATATTGTGAGGTCAACATTTCCGGCGCTGTGCAAAAAGCCGATGGGTATATCCTGTTTCCTTGTATCCGAACCGTTTGCTGCGGTGCTGCTTTTCTGGATTTGCCGCTGTTTTTGCAGGCGTTTTCCGGCTTTTTTCATACAGTATAGACATCAGGGAAATGTTATGATATACTTTTTGCATGAAGATTGGTACGTTTTCAAAAATGACCGGTCTGTCAGTCCTGACCATCCGGTACTATATTGACCTTGGACTTTTTACGCCCCAACGTTCGGAGCGCTATTGGGACTTCTCAGAGGAGGACTTGTCCCGCGCAGCTGAGATTGCGCGCTATAAAAGCTGCGGATTCTCTCTGCAAACAATCGCCGAACTATTTTCCCTGCTGCAGGGCAGCACGTTGTCGAAGCAGGAGCGTATGCGCCGTTTGCACTCTGTTTTGGACTGCGAATCTCAGCGCATTCAAACGAATCGTCGACAGCTGACGCTTTCTCTGGATAAGCTGAATTCCATGATTCGGGATATTCAGGGGCAGGTTGTAACAGATTCCTTCAACGGAATTCCGCTCTATCTTTTTTCGCAGATTTGCTGCTCCTTTTGCGGAAAGCCCCTGCAATGGAAGGATGTCTGTATTGCCAATCACCAGGTTTTTCACGGCGTCGGATCCTGTTCCTGCGGGTTTTGCGCCTCCGTGACCGAGGGAATTTTGGTTGTGGAGAATATCCAGACGCCGCTGATTCCTGCGGTAGACAGAAACCTGTATACCTTACAGAACCGGACGCCCCAGGATGTGAGCTACATCGAAAGCTTCAATCAATGGCTCAATCTTCAGCTGAACCAATTGGATCTTGAAGGGAAGATTGTCTTTGAAGATGTACTGAATACTGCCTGCTTTTTGAATCGTGCGATCTCCGATCTGAATGTCAAAGCATACTATATCCTCTGCGACACAGATTTACAGGTCGTTCGATATTACATGTCCAGTATTCGTTCGGCTTACCCGGAAGGGAACTTCCTTTTCATGGTCGACGATGGTATTCATCATCCGCTGAAAGAAGGATGCCTGGATGTGATTATTGATTATGCCGCCTCCGAAATATATCAAAAATACGGTTACCGTTCATCCTCGACGCCTTTGCGGCGTTTCGCGCATGATGGAACGATCCTTGCCGGCAGATTCTCCAGAAGGTGCAAAAAGCAGTTTGGGAAGCGGAATCCCCTGGAGGATGCAACTGATCGCTACCAGCTGCCGGCGCTCCTGCAGGACATGCAAAACAACGGCGTTGTCATCCTGAAAGAAAGAGTCGGAAACCGCAGCGTAGATTCCAGCGTCTATGCCGGCGCGCTTCCTGGTGATGTTTTTAAACCGTACGCTTTTATTGGTCGCTGGTCGATGAAATGAGTTCTTTCTGAATCTGTTCTAAAAGCGTTTCTTGCTGTCTTGTCTTTTCCAGGCGCTCTGTCAATCGTTCCTTTTGCCTGTTTAGCAGATGCAAGTAAGAGTCGGCGTCTTCTTTTTTTGCAAGGTTAAATTTGCGGCGCAGCGTCAAAAGACTGTGGATTTCCTCCAGGGAGAACTGCAATTCTTTCAGTTCCATAATCTGAGCCATGTCCTGCACGCAACTTTTTGAAAACAGAAACTGCCCGTTTCGTGTTTCTGGTATCAGGATTCCGTAGTGGATGTAATAGCGCACCGTAGAAGCAGAGACACCAAATTTCTTGCAGAACGCTCCGATTCGCAGACTTTCTTCCATATCAAATCTCTCCTGTTCTGAAACAGATCGTCATGGCGACGGTCTGTTTTTATTTTGAACGCCTGTCGGCGGCTGCCGCGATCTTCCAAACGTACTGCGCAAGCTACCGGGACAGCCAGTCCCAGAAAACGCCTCCAGTTCTCTTTAAGTTTTTGCCAGAAGACCGTTAGATTTACTCTTGACATAAAGGTTACCACAATTGCTTTAATAATTCCAGCAGGAATTAAACTACGGAAAGGAAAGCACTGCTATGGAGCAACTGTTATTTAAAAATGTACGCGCAATTGTCACCTGTGATCCAACGGATCAGGTTTTTTATGATTCTGATTTATTGGTGGAAGGACCTGCAATCTCGCAAATTGGTAAAAATCTGAATGCTCCCGGTGCAAAGGTCATTGACTGTCGGGATCAATTTCTATATCCCGGTCTGATCAACACACACCATCATTTTTTTCAGGCGTTTGTTCGAAACCTTGTTACCATTGATCGGCCCAATATGACAGTCATGGAGTGGCTGGCGGAAGCACAGAACACCTTTCAAATGGTGGACAGCGACGTCATCTATTATGCCTCTTTAACCGCGATGGCAGATTTAATCAAACACGGATGCACCACAGCCTTCGACCATCAATATCTATATACGGATCGCACCGGCACAGAGCCGATTGACCGGCAGATGGAAGCCGCAGCTTTGCTTGGCATGCGGTTTCATGCCGGGCGCGGCGGCAGCACCCGCTCCATAGAAGAGGGGAGCTTTGTCCCGCAGACAATGTGCGAAACGACCGAAGCGTTTCTGACAGACTGTGAACGGGTGATTCATCGCTATCATGATGCCAGCCGATACTCCATGCGTCAGGTTGTCATTGCGCCGACGCAGCCTTTCAGCTGCAAAAAGGAAACCTTCGTCGAGTCTGCGCGGCTTGCCAGGCGCGAAGGGGTCCGCCTGCATACACATCTCAATGAGGGCGAGGTAGCTCAGATGCTGGAACGCTGCGGACAGCGCACGCTCGCCTGGGCTATGGATGCGGGATTTATCGGTCCGGACGTTTGGATTGCGCACGGCAGAGAAACAACGCCGGAGGAGTATGCAATTCTGGCTCGTGCCGGCACAGGAATTTCCCACTGTCCAGCTCCCACCTTCTATGGGGCAACCGAAATGCTGGATATTCCCGCTATGGAGAAAGCCGGCGTTTTGATCAGTCTGGGAACCGACGGCTGTTCCACAAACGAAGGCTCCAGTATGCTCGAAACGCTGCGTCTTGCGTATCTTATGCAGACCTTCCGCAATGTAAGACGGACCGGCTGCCCCAGACCCTATGATATTCTGAAAATGGGCACCGTCAACGGAGCAAAAACTCTCGGCAGGAATGATATCGGATATCTTTCTGCCGGCATGGCGGCGGATTTCTTCCTGATTGATGTCGGCACTCTGGAATATGCCGGCGCTCTGCACGACCCCAAAAATATTCTTTCGAAGCTGGGTGTGTCCGGACCGGCGTGGAAAACAGTAATCAACGGGAAAATTGTCTATGAAAATGGAGGCTTCCCCGGTATCGACGAACGACAGCTCGCGCAGGAGGGCGAGGCAGTCTGCACCCGGGTCCTTCGCCGCAACTGCAGCGTTTTTAAACGTCTTGCTGCCGAAATGTGAAAGGGGATATTATATTGGAAGCAACATTGAGAGTTTGCGATTTGCTTATTTGTGGCTGCTCCGTCGTATTGCCCGGATTCCGGCTTTTGGAGCATGCCGCAATTGCCGTGGATCGAGGCATCATCTTGGAAATTGGCGACGTGGATCAGATACGTACGCGCTATCAGCCCAATCAAACCATTTGGGCAGAGGGCAAGCTGGCTATGCCGGGTATGTATGACTGTCATACCCACACCGTGCAGCAGCTTCTGAAAGGCGGCACTGTGGATGAGCCGCCGATCATCTGGCGCAGGATTCTGGTTCCGTATGAGTCCCATCTGACCGCTGAGGATCGATACCATGCCGCGAGGCTGTATTGTCTGCAAGCGCTTCGCGCCGGAATTACAATGTTTGCAGACGCCGGAAGTATGGATATGACCGGAACCGCCCAGGCGGTCAGCGAAACAGGCATTCGCGCAGCCATTGCCCGCGTCGGAAGAGACCTGGACCCGGAGCTTCCTGCCTGCATGTGCGATGCCACGGCAGAAAAGTCCATCTCCGCTATGGAGACCTTCTATCGGGACTATCACGGTACTGCGGACGGGCGGATTCATGTTTGGTTTTCTCTTTCTTCGCCGATGTCCTCCTCACCGCAGCTGGTAGAGGGTGTCGCGCAAGTAGCGAAAAGCAGAAATACCGGCATACACATTCATTTGGGAGAGCATCCTGCCGAGGTTCAGACCTGCCTTTCCCGTTGGGGTTTGCGCCCGCCGGCGTTTCTTGACAAGTACGGCGCGCTTGGAAAGAATGTCATTGCAGCCCACTGTATTCAGATCACAGATTTCGACATGCAGCTGATGGCGGAAAGAGGGCTGCATGTGATTCATTGTCCAACTGCGAATCTCCCCACACAGGGAATTCCGAAACTGCTGGCGGAGCGCGCCGCAGGCTTGAATATCGCGCTCGGAAACGACGGAGCAACCAGCGCCAAGCAGGATTTATTCGGTCAGGTACAGCTGCTGAAATATGTGACGCAGGCGACTTTTGGAACGCCGGTGTTTGAGCCGACCGTACTTCCTCTTGCCGAAGCGTTCAACATGATGACCCAGAATGGTGCAAACGCGCTGGGTGTGGGCGAACAGTTGGGCTCGCTTACACCGGGAAAGCAGGCTGATATTGTGCTGCTTCAGGTTGATAATGTAAATTATCTGCCAAGTCGTAATCTTCTGCATACCATGATGATGGTAGCCTCTTCCCAGGATGTCTCCGATGTAATCATAGGCGGGAAGATTTTGCTGTGTAACGGGCGCTTCACCCAGATCGACGAAGAAGCCATTCTGCGTGCAGGAAAGCTCCAGATGCAGGACCTGCTGCGGCGCACCGGCTTGTCCTCATAAACGTACCCGCACCGTGAACCACAGGATTCTGTATGTAACGCAGAATTTGCGGCATTCCGGGGGTTCCCTATCGTAAAAACCATACGCGGGAATGGCGTTGCCATTTCCGCGTATGGTTTTGCGCCGCTAATCGGCAGCAGGGTTTCCCAAACGTAATGATGATTGTCGGTGCCATTTTTGCAAACCGGATATGATACTAATTCTTAATGTGCTTATCGGCTTAATGCAGCTGGGTACAAGATGTAGCGACGGCTTTTGCGAGGCGGCTGAAGATCTGATCTCCGGTTTATCTGCGATTGAAGCGGAAGCAGAACTCGTCCAGATACGCCTGAAGCCGTGTGCAGCGGCCGTGATAGGTTCCCGACAGGAGCGCTTTCAGGTTGCTGATGGCTTTGTGCAGCCAATGCAGACAGCCGGTCTCATATTTTTTCGCGTCCAGCTCCACGCCAGACAGGTTCTTATAGCTTCTGTAGCCGTCGCATTCGATTTTTGAGCCCGGCGCAACAGTTTTGCCAACGACCTGCTGGAGCGTGCCGCCGGTGACATCTTTAACAACCTGCATCCGCGTGAACAAAGCCGCGCCATTTTCCGTTTTTGACAGCGCCACCACGATCTTCGCCTTGTCCGTCCCGCGACCACGTTTGCCGTTGTGCGTTGCTCCGCCTATGTAGCCGTCGTCCATCTCAACGATGCCGGAAAGTGCGTAGTTCTCGTCGCTTTGAGCCATCGCACGGCGAATTCGGTGCAAAAGATACCACGCCGACTCATAGCAGATGCCCAGCGTGCGACTCAGCTGAACAGCGGAAATGCCGCGCTTGTCCGTGGCACACAGATAGATCGCCCAGAACCAGACGGTCAGCGGCAGATGCGTGCGGTGCATAACTGTCCCGGCCGTGACGGAGGTCTGGTGTCGGCAGGCGCGGCACTGGAACGTGTTCCGTCCGCGAACAGGGCAATATTCCGTACAGCCGCATTTCGGACAGACGAAGCCGTTTGGAAACCGAAACCGGAATAATTCCGCCCGGCAGGCGTCTTCCGTGCTGAATCTGGTGCGAAATTCTTCAAACGTGATGCTCTCTGCTCGTGCCATGCCAATGACCTCCTGCGTTTTCTGAGATCATTGTAGCCCTTCTGCTGTCCTATATTTCGGACTTTTGCATCTATTTTTCGTTCAGCTGCGTGAAGCCGATAAGCACAATTTAGAATTATTGCTACTGCAGCTGCAATAATCTGTCCCGTAACAGTAGCAATGGCAGCGCCAGCAACTTCCAGTCGGGGCATTCCAAGTAGACCAAAGATCAGAATTGGATCAAGTAAAATATTGACAAGCGCTCCAAGTAATTGGGTTGCCATACCGAAGCGCCATCTTGACGCACTGCTGACGCTTCTGGAGACGGCAGCGCAGGAAAACCAGGCGGACCGCTATGTTTCGGCAGAGCAGATGCATCAGGCGGTGGACGCGCTTCTGGAGGCGCTGACCCATCGCCCGGTGAATCCGGACAACTCGCAGGCATTTACGCTGTATTCGCTGAAAAATATGCTGGAAGGCAGCCAGGACACCCGCTACAGCTGGGCGCAGGAGCTTTATGACCGGCGGGGTGTGAGTATGGTGCCCAGCAAACGGATGCACGAGCCGGTGGCGCAGATCATGGACGGTCTGCCTGCAGCAGACGCAGACGGCGCGATATAAGGAGCTGGCGCTGTTGGCGATTTTTGCGCTGCTGGGGCAGGGCGACTGCGGCTTTGAATCGTTCTGCGGTCAGAGCCCGCGCGGAATTGACCGGCTACTGCGGCGCGCATAGCGGGAGAAACGGAGGAAGCAGAAGGTATGACGGAGGAACAACAGAAAAGCGGCGCGGATTTTTTCGACCTGCGGGAAACCCCGATGGAAGCGGAACCCGGCTTCCTGAAAAAAGAACGTCCTGGATGGACGGCTGGGAGAAGCGGGAGATTACAATTGCAGACGCGGTGGAAATTCTGCGGGAAAAACCGGAGTGCGCGCAGGAGCAGGTACTGAAAAAGCCGACGGATGAACTGAAGTTTTATTGCGAAGGTCCTGATCTGTAGCGAAGGTCCTGCCGACGTCCGGGAGGACGGGAAAGACAGCAATACATACCGGAACAGGGGAGAATGATCAGGGGCGTTGTCTACTGCAAGGCGCTTGCGCGGATATGATAGAATAGAGAAAAAGGGTCTGCCGGGCACGGCGGACGGAGGGAGGCGCTTATGAAGCTGATCCATTGCGCGGACATCCATCTGGATTCTCCGATGCAGACGCATATGACGGCGCAGCAGGCATCGGTGCGAAATACGGAAATGCTGCAGAGCTTTGTCCGGCTGACGGAGTTTGCGCAGGAGCGCGCGGTGCGCGCGGTTCTGATCGCGGGAGATCTGTTTGACGGGGCGCGAGTGCGTGCGCGCACGGTCGACGCGCTGCTTGCTGCCATCCGAAGAACGCCGGAGGTCGACTATCTGTATCTGCCCGGAAACCACGACGAGGCGGCAAACGCTTTCTGCGACTGCGCGCTGCCGGGGAATCTCAAGCTGTTCGGAAAGACATGGTCGACAGTGCAATATGACGGCATTGCGATTTCCGGCGTGCAGATCGGAGCGGACGCGGCGCTTTATGAAACGCTGCCGCATACGGACGGCGCGGTCAATCTGGTCATGCTCCATGGGGGAATCGGAACAGCGTGCGCAGAAGACGTGATCAACCTGAATTTGCTGAAGAACCGGGGCATCGACTATCTGGCGCTGGGGCACCTGCATACCTATCAGACCGGCAGGCTCTCAGACGGCGGAATTTACTGCTATCCGGGCTGTCTGGAAGGGCGCGGGTTTGACGAGTGCGGCAAGAAGGGCTTTGTGCTGCTGACGGTGGAGGACGGAACAATCACACACGAGTTTGTGCCGTTTTCCGCGCGGCAGCTGCACCGGGTGCAGACCGATATCACGGGGATGACACAGAACGCACAGATTGCGCAGCGCATGCGGGAGCAGGCGCGTGGGCTTTCACCGGAGGACATGGTCGAGTTCCTGCTGACCGGCGAGAGCTGCCCAACGGCGGATATTTCCGCGCCGTATCTGCAGCAGACGCTGCAGGGGAGCTTCTTTTTTGTCAAGGTCAAGGACGAAAGCCATCTGGCACTGGATGCGGATGCGTACCGGAATGACGTGTCGCTCAAGGGAGAGTTTATCCGGCAGGTGCTGGCGAGCGAATTGACGGACGCAGACAAAGCCGCTGTCATCCGCGCCGGGCTGCAGGCGCTTTCGGGAGAGGAGATTTCACTATGAGGCTGCTGCGGTGCCACATTGAAAATTTCGGCGTGCTGTCCGGCTTCGACTACGAATTTCCGGAGGGGCTGGCGGTGATCTGCCGGGAAAACGGCTTCGGAAAAAGCACGCTGGCAGCGTTTTTGAAGGCAATGTTCTACGGGCTGCCGCGCACGGGCGCGCACAATGTGACCGAGAACGAGCGCAGGCGTTTTGAGCCCTGGCAGGGCGGAAAATTCGGCGGCTTTCTGGAATTCGAGTATCAGGGCGCTGCATACCGTGTGACGCGATACTTCGGAAAGACGGCAGCAAAGGATACGTTTTCCCTGCGGGATCTGACGCGCCGGACGGACGAAACGCCGTTTTCTTCGCGGCTCGGAGAGGAGCTGTTCGGGTTGGACGCGGCGTCTTTTGCGCGCAGCACCTATCTGCCGCAGGCGGCAGAGGCGGATATGCAGGCGACGACGTCGATGCGCGCAAAGCTTTCCAATCTGGTCGACGACACGAACGACATGAACAACTTCGATACCGCCGAGCAGGCACTGCGCCAATTCCGGCGGAATCTGCGCGCCTACAGCGGCGACAAGGGAGAAATTGCCGACTGTGAGCGGGAACTGCATGCGCTCGAAGCGCAGACGCTGGAAGCAAGGCAGAAGCTGCCCCGGTTGGAAGAAGTGCTGCGGGAGCTGAATCAGGCGAACGAAGCGGCCGAGCAGACAACGGCGGAAATTGCGGACCTGCGCGAAAAAATCCGCATTTCGTCCGACCAGAAGGCGCGCAGCATACAGCTTTCGCAGAGAAAGGAGCTGGCAGCGGCGTGTGAAAAACAGGAGGCGCTTTTGCAGGCGCTTTTCGCGCGCTATCCGGCAGGGCTTCCGAGCGCCGAGGAAATCCGGCGGCAGCGAGAGCACTTTCTTGATGCGCAGCAGGCGTGCAGGCGGCTCGGTGAGCTGACCCTTTGCGACGAGGACCGCGAGATTGTCGCGCGCGAAGAAGGCTTCTTTGCGGACCGGGAGAAAACGCAGCAGGAGCTGGACGAATGCACGCGGCAGTGCACGCAGCTGGGAGAGCTGCAGGCGAAGCTTTCGTCGCAGCTGCTGCCCGAAGAGACAAAACGACTGACAGAACTGGAAATAAAATTCCAGACTACCGCGCCGCGGCAGGAGGAGGTAAGCGCCTGCCTGCAGGCGGCAGACGAGATGCTGGCATGCAGGCGTCAGCTTTCCGGGCTGCAGCTGTCGGAAGACGAGCAGCGGCAGCTTGATCTGGCGTGCATGCGCTTTGCAGACGGCGCTCCGACGGACGAGCAGCTGCACTCGCTTCGGCAGGACGAACAGCAGCATGCGGTTTTGCAGCGGGCGCTGGAAACGGGCGCAATGCCGCAGGAGCAGCAAGACGAGCTGGAGTCGCTGCGGCGTGTGTTTGCCACCGGCGTTCCGACGGAGGACGAGGTGCTGCGCTATCAGACGGACTGCCGGCGGATTGCGGAGCTGGAAGGGCGCAAGCAGGTGCAGGCGCTTCAGAAAACGAAGCCGGAGGAACAGAAGCCGCGCCTTTCCGGCACGCAGCTTCTGCTTCTGGTGTTGGGCGCGGCGCTGCTGGCGCTGGGGTGCGTGCTGCTGGCAAAGGCAAATTTGGCTGCCGGCATTGCGTTGACGGCAGCAGGTGCGCTGGCGCTGATCGGGGCTGTGCTGCTGCGCGGAAAGCAAGCGCGCGAGGGCGGCTGCATCACGACCAGCGCGATCACCGACGAAGAGAACCAGGCGCTCTATGATCTGCGGCGGGGGCTGAACGATTTTCTGCTGCGCTTTTTTGAGGAGGTCTCCGAGCCGGAGCAGAAGCTGACGCGGCTGCTGCTGGACCGGAAGACGTATCTGGATCTGCAGGCGCAAAAACGGGCAATGGAGCAGGCACAGCAGGAAGCCCGGCAGTCGCTTTCTCAGGTGGACGCGCGGCTGCACGCGGCATTTTCCCGGTATTTCCCGGGGGAGACCTACCGTGATGGCTTTACACAGGCGCTGCTCGGCGCGCGGCAGGAGTACCTGGCGCTTCTGGCGCAGGCGCAGCGCATGAAAGAAGAACGAGAGAAGATTGAAAATCATATCGGAGAAATACAAAAAACGCTGCGGGAATTTCTGCGCCCATACTACCAGGAAGCGCTGCCGGAGGATTTGCGCGCGGGCGTGCAGACGCTATCGAAGGAGCTCTCCGAATGGAAGACGCTCCAAAGAAGAAAGGAGCAGCTGGAAGAGCAGAACGCCGGAAACCTGGCGCTTTCGCAGGCGCTGACGGGAAGCATCCGGGCGGCTCTTTCGCGCTATCAGGCGCTCGATGAGACGCGGACGCTCCGCGAGTGCACGCAGGCGCTTTGCCGCCGGTTTGCGCAGTATACGCTCTCCAGCGCGCGCGCCGAGCGGTATTTTGCAGACAGCAGGCAGGCACAGGCACAAAAAGAGGCGGCGCAGGCGGAATTGGATGCCTTTTTTGCAGCGTTCCCCGCGATGCAGGGCGATGCAGGCGAGAAACTGGAGGCGTTGGAGCGTGACGCGGGCGCATGGGCGCTGGCAAGCGGACAGCTTCTTTCGGCGCAGCAGGCGCTGACAACGTTTGACCGCGAGCATCCGGCAGTCGAATCAATGGACGAAGAACAAACGCTTCCCGACCCCGAAGAATTGCAGCGGCAGGAGGCGCAGGCGCAGCAGAAGCTGGACGCGCTCGAGGAAAAACGGCGCGCGCTGCGGCAGGAGCGGCAGAACATATCGCGCGAAACGGAGGATCTTTCTGTCTGGGAGGACCGGATTGCGGCGCTTTGCGACGAGCGGCAGAGCCTTCAGAAATCCTGCACGCTTGCCGACCGGACGATGGAGCTTTTGAATCTTGCAAAGGACCGGCTTGCAAATCGCTATGTGGCAGACGTGGAGCGCGGGTTTACGCGGTACGCGAAAGAGCTTCTGGGAGAAAATCTCGGGCGCGCGCTGCTCGACAAGAATCTGTGCCTGTTCATCGACGAGCAGGGCGCGGCGCGCGAGGCGGCAAGCTTCAGCGCCGGAACGCTCGACGCACTCACGCTCTGCATGCGCCTGGCGCTGGTGGACGCGCTGTTTACGAAGGAGCAGCCGTTTTTGCTGCTGGACGACCCGTTCGTCAATCTCGACGACGCGAGGACGAAGCGCGCGCTGGAGCTGCTGCAGAAAATTTCGCAGCAGCGGCAGGTCGTGTATCTGGTCTGCAACAGCGCGAGAGTCTGAGCAATATCAAAACAGCCGCCGCAGGAGAGTTATCCTGCGGCGGCTTTGTTACGGTTGATAGAGTTGAAGCGGCGGGCGGGGGCTTTTGGTGCACAGGCAGATGCGGCAGCCGTCGTGCGTGTATTCGTGCAGGCGAAGGGCGGAAGACGCGCCGGGCGCCTGCAGGCTGGCGCCGTTTTCATCGAGACGGACGCAGAACGAATCGAGCGGGACGCGCAGCCCGCGCCCGAGATACTTGAGATAGCTTTCCTTCGCGGTCCAGAGGCGAAGCAGCGCGTCTTTCTGCGCTTCTTCGGGCAGCGTCTGCAGAAAAGCCGCTTCGTCCGGATGAAAGCAGCGCGCGGCGACCGCCATGGAAATGCGCGGCAGCTCGACATCGACGCCGAGTGGCGAGGAATCGAGCGCGCAGACGCAGAAATTTCCCGCGTGGCTGAGGGAAAAATCGACGGCGTTAGAGACAAGGCGCGGCTTTTCCCATTCGTTTTTGGTGAAAACCTGATCAGAAATGGGGATACCGGCTGACGCGAGCGTCTGCTGCAGCAGAAAGCCTGCGCAGGCAAGGCGCGCGCCGTCGATCTCCCAGCGGCAGGCAAGCGCGCGCCGTTGGCGCTCGGGCGGAAGACCGGGCAGGAGCGTGCGCCAGCGGCTGGTTTCTTGATAAGCGCGCAGATCGAGCAGCCAGAGCTGCGGCAGGGTTGCAGTCATAGGAAGCCTCCGTGTGCGGTGCTGCCTATAGTATAGCGCGCCGGCGCGCGCGCCGCAAGGATGTTTCCGCAAGAGCGGGCATACAATGCCGTGAGGTGATTGTATGCAGATTCATGTGGTGGCGGCAGGGCAGACGCTCTGGTCGATCGGGGCGCAGTACGGCGTTGCGCCGGGGCTTCTGGCGCGGTTCAACGGGCTGACGGAGCCGTACCGGCTGTCGGTTGGGGAAAGCCTGCTGATTCTGAAGCCCGCGCAGCTTTATACCGTGCAGCCGGGAGACTCGGTCTATTCCATCTCGCAGACGTTTTCGCTCGGGCGGAACGAGCTGTACCGGCTCAACCCGGGGCTATCGGCGCAGGAGCGGCTGTATCCGGGGCAGGTATTAGTGACAAAACTGGAAGATATGCCCAATTATGAAGCGCAGCTGATGGGCTACGCCTATCCGTGGGTATCAGGGCGCGTGCTGCGCGGGATTCTTCCCTATGCGCAGGCGCTGGCGCCGTTTACCTACGGCTTTACGGAAACGGGAGAGCTGGTCCGCCCGGACGACGAGCAGATGCGCGCGCTGGCAAAGGACTTCGGCGTGACGACGCTGCTGCACCTTTCCACGCTCACCGAGCAGGGCAGCTTCTCTGCCCAGCGCGCAGGCGCGGTGCTGGAAAACGAAACGGCGCGCGCGGCTTTGATCCGGAACACGGTCCGCGAGATGCGAGACGGCGGCTTTGCCGGCGTGGATGTGGACTTTGAGTTTCTGGGCAAGGCGCTTGCGGCAAGCTACGCGGCGTTTTTGCAGGAGCTTTCTCAGGCGGTTCACACGGCGGGCGGCTATCTGATGGCAGCGGTTGCGCCGAAGACCTCGGACACGCAGCCGGGGGTCTTATATGAGGGGCACGACTACGCTGCCATTGGCAAAGCGGTCGATCAGGTGCTGCTGATGACGTATGAATGGGGCTACACGTATGGTCCGCCGATGGCGGTGGCGCCGATTGACGCGGTGGAGCGGGTGGTGCGGTATGCGGTTTCGCGCATCGAGCCGGGAAAGCTGCTGCTGGGCTTTCCCAACTATGCGTATGACTGGACGCTGCCGTATGAAGCGGGGCTGACGCGGGCTGTGGTGATCGGCAACGAGGCGGCGCGGCAGCTGGCGTTTGACACGCGGAGCGAGATTCAGTTCGATGAGACAGCGCAGACGCCGTGGTTTTCCTACACGGGCATGGACGGCGCGGTACATGAGGTGTGGTTCGAGGATGTGCGCTCGAGTCTTGCCAAGTTCCATCTGGTGAAGCAATACGCGCTGCGGGGGCTCGGGTACTGGAACTTCATGCGCCCGTTCACGGCGAATTTTTCGCTCGCGAATGCCGCACTGCGGCTGCCGGATTAGACAGGCGGATTGACAAATCCAGAAAATTCGCTATACTTTTTCTTGATTACGAATGACGAGGAGGAACTCTCATGGAACAGGCAAAGGTATTTTTTACGGATTTCCGCTGCCATCCGGGCGTGAACCAGCAGCAGAAGCTGGAAAAGCTGCTGCTCGCCGCCGGGATGGATACGATTGATTTTGAGGGAAAGATTGTCGCCATCAAGCTGCATTTCGGCGAGGTCGGCAATCTGGCATATCTGCGCCCGAACTATGCAAAGACTGTGGCGGATTTCGTGAAGGCAAGAGGCGGACGGCCGTTTCTGACCGACTGCAACACGCTATATATCGGGAGCCGGAAAAATGCGCTTGAGCATATGGACGCGGCGTATTTAAACGGCTTTTCTCCGTTCTCGACGGGCTGCCATGTGATCATTGCCGACGGTCTGCGTGGCGGCGACGACGTGGAGGTTCCGGTCGTTGGCGGCGAGTATGTGAAAAACGCGAAGATCGGCAGAGCCCTGATGGACGCGGACATCGTCATCTCCCTCACGCACTTCAAGGGTCATGAGCAGGCGGGCTACGGCGGCGCGCTCAAGAACCTCGGCATGGGCGGCGGCTCGCGCGCGGGCAAGATGGAAATGCACGCAAAGGGCAAGCCCCATGTGATCACAAGCAAATGCGTCGGCTGCGGCAGGTGCGCAAAGATCTGCGCCCACGGCGCGCCGATCATCACGGATAAGAAGTGCGCCATCGACCACGACAAGTGCCTCGGCTGCGGCAGGTGCATCGCCATCTGTCCGAAGGACGCCATCGCGCCGGACTGCGACGAGATTGCCGAGGTTCTCAACTACAAGATCGCTGAGTATGCCAAGGCGGTGGTAGACGGACGTCCCAGCTTCCATATCTCCATCGTGCGCGATATTTCCCCGGACTGCGACTGCCATCCGGAGAACGATGTGCCGATGGTGCCGGATGTGGGCATGTTCGCATCGTTTGACCCCGTGGCGCTCGATCTGGCGTGCGCGGAGGCGGTCAACCGCCAGCCGGTTCTGCCGGGAAGCCGCCTTGCAGAGACCGCAGACCCCGAGGACCACGATCATCTGCATGCCATGCACCCGAACACCTGCTGGAGAGCGGCGGTCGAGCACGGCAAGAAGATCGGTCTGGGTACCGACGACTATACGGTCATTACCGTCAAGTAAGAGTTTGCATACCGACGCGGCGCTTTCCGGTGCGGAAAGC
>DPCD01000032.1:20418-23270 GCA_003516765.1 Clostridiales bacterium
TTTCCGGTGCGGAAATCGCCGCTTTTGCGCACATAGGGACGGAAATATCCACAAAGCTGTGGATAAAGGACGGGAATTTACCCGGAAACGTTACAGTTACATTACAGATGCGCCCGCGCGCTTGCAAAGACCGACGGGAGCGTCTATACTGAAAATCAGAAAACGAAAGGAGGCGGCGTATGAAACGAAGAATCGCTTGCCTGCTGATCTGCGTTTGCCTGCTGCTGTGCATGGCGCTGCCTGCCGGCGCGCAGGACGAGGGCGCTGCCTTCACCGACCGCGGCAGAATCCGGAATGTCGGCGCGGTGCAGATGCTGGTCGATCTGGGGTTGATTTCGGGCTATGACGACGGAACGTTCCGCCCGGGCAATTTTATCACGCGCGAAGAGGTCGCGAAGCTGGTTGCCATTTTGTGTACGGAAAACCCGCAGGCGCCGGCAGACGTCTATTTCTATGACGCACAGAACTCCTGGGCGCTCGACTACATCGGCTACTGCGCGGGGCAGGGCATCATTGCCGGCGACGGCATGGGAAGCTTCCGCCCGAAGGACAATGTGACGGCGCAGGAGCTGGCAAAGATGCTGCTGGTCATTCTGGGGCAGAATCCCGAAACCTATTCCGGCGCAGGCTGGGACGAGCGGGTGAACGCGGACGCGCAGTCGTTCGGCATTTACTATGGTCTGACCGCGCAGGTCAATCAGCCTGTTACGCGCGACAATGCGTGTCTGCTGATTTACAACGCCATGCGCTGCCCGGCGATTGCAGACCTGGATGCAGAGGGACCGGCGCGCTATGTGCTCGACGATCTGATGAATCCCCGGTCGTATCTCGAGGTCCGATATGATCTGACGCGGTATACGGCGGTGCTGACCGGAAACGAATATGCCGATCTGACGAGCAATGACGGTCGGCTCGATGCGGGCGTGACGAAGCTTGCCGGACATAAGGAATTTGCCGTTTCGTCCGATCTGAGCCTGCTTGGGCGAGAGGTGGATATTTACGTCAAGGACGGACGGGTATTCGGCATTCCGTGCTATGTGACGAGCGAGCTTTACTACACGTTCGAAAACGCGCAGGCGCTTTCGAAACTGCTCTCCGGCGGTGCATTTTCGATGGCAGACGACGCGCTGTACTATTATAATTATAACGAGGCAGGCTCGGAGGTGCTCACCCGGTCCGGCACGCGGCTGACGGTGATCGATCACAACAACGACACGCAGTTTGATACGGTGCTTGCCGTCAGCTGCCAGCAGGCAGAGGTTGTGAGCGTCTTACCGCTGCGGGTGCGCGTCGGGCAGGACGTTCTGGACGCGGAAAAATACTGCATGACCGACGTCTTCTCTGAGGGCGAGGCGGTCTGGTACATGGAACTTGCCGGGCAGGGCTTTGTGCAGCCGATGCATGAAAACTGAAGAAAAACGAAATCCCATCTCCGCACCGGAGATGGGATTTTTTCAGCCCTTGAGGGTCTTTTTCGCTTCGCTGAGCGCGCTGACGAGCGCGTCGACGTCTTCCCGGGTATTATCGCCGCAGAACGAAATGCGCACGGAACCGTCGATGACGGCAGGGGGAAGGTGCATTGCCTCCAGCACGTGGCTGCGGTGCCCCTTGGAGCAGGCGGAGCCGGCGGAGACGTAGATGCCCTTTGTCTGCAGGCAGTTGATGATGCCCTGCGAGCGAAGACCGGGAAGCGAGAGGTTTACAATGTGCGGCGCTGCCTGCTGCCCGATGAGGACGAGCCCCGGAATTTCCTGCGCGCGGGCGCGGCAGTAGTCCCGAAGGTCCGCCATACGGGCAATCTCCTGCTGCGCGTCGGTATCGGCGCAGGCGGCAGCAAAGCCGCAGATGCCGGGCAGGTTCTCGGTGCCGGAGCGGAAATTGCTCTCCTGCCCGCCGCCGTGGATGAAAGGCGGGAGCGGAAGACCCGGACGGATGTAGAGCGCGCCCACACCCTTGGGACCGTGGATTTTATGCCCCGAGACGGAAATCAGGTCCGCGCCGAGCGTCTTTGCCTTGAAGGGGATTTTCAGGAAGCCCTGGACGGCGTCGGTGTGAAAAAGAGCCAGCGGGCTGAGCCTGCGGGTGATGCGGATCATATCCGCAATCGGCATGACGGCGCCAGACTCGTTGTTGACCATCATGATCGAGACGAGAATCGTATCCGGGCGAAGGGCAGCTTTGAGCGCGTCGGCGCAGACGAAGCCTGCTTCATCCGGCTGCAGATAGGTGACCTCGAAGCCCTTCGCTTCGAGCGCTTTCATGGGGTGCAGCACGGCGTGATGCTCGACGGCAGTGGTGACGATGTGATTGCCGCGCTTTTTCAGGCGCTCGCAGGTCGAGAAAATTGCCCAGTTATCCGCCTCCGTGCCGCCGGAGGTGAAAAAGACGCGCTCCGGCTCAGCGCCGAGACTGGCAGCAACCTCCTTGCGGGCGTTTTTCAGCTCGCGCTCGGCGGCAATGCCCAGCTCGTGAACCGAGGAGGGGTTTCCCCAGGTGTCGCACAGCAGGCGCGTCATTGCCTGCACGCAGGCGGCATTTGGTTTGGTGGTGGCGGAATTGTCCAGATAGATCATAGAAATACCTCAGCGCTGTTTTGAAATATTACTTTCCGACGCAGAAGCGCTCGAAAATGCGGTTGGTGATATCCTCGCGGACGACTCTGCCGGTCGCCTCGCCGAGCGATTCCATTGCCGCTTCGACGTCGACCAGAACGGCGTCCGGCGTCATGCCAAGGCGCAGGGACGAAAGCGCGGCTTCGATCGATTCGCGCGATTTCGCGATGGCGTCTGCCTGGCGGGCGTTCGTCAGAATCGAGCCGTCACAGGGCGCGTCGAAATCAAAGACCATATCGA
>DPCD01000032.1:23448-23842 GCA_003516765.1 Clostridiales bacterium
CGAAATCAAAGACCATATCGAGCGCCTGCTCTAAAAGGTCCAGTCCTTCGTTTTTCGCGCAGCTGACGGGAATGACGTAGGAAAACGGCAGCTCGCTCGGGTCAATGACGCACGGCAGGTCCTGCTTGTTTAAAATTGCGATTGCCTCGGGCGCCTGCAAAGCCGCGTCCATGGCAGCCTCGTCCTCCGGGGTCAGCGGCTTCGAGCCGTCGACGACAAAGAGCGCCAGCTGGCAGGTCTGCGCCGCTTGTAACGCGCGCGCCACACCGAGCTCTTCCACCCTGTCTGCCGTTTCGCGGATACCCGCGGTATCGAGCAGGCGAAGAAGGTGGCGGCCCAGCGTGACTGTCTGCTCGACTGCGTCGCGCGTAGTGCCGGGGATGTCGGTGACGAT
>DPCD01000032.1:24071-24253 GCA_003516765.1 Clostridiales bacterium
TTGAGCAGGCTAGACTTTCCGGCGTTCGGCGCGCCGAGAATGGCGGTTTGCACGCCGTTTTTGATGAAGTTGCCGCGGCGGCAGGAGGAAAGCAGCGCGTCGAGCTGCCAGGAGGCAGATTTCAACGTGTCGGCATAGGCTTGCAGACGGAACGGCTCGATATCCTCGTCGGGGTAGTCCAG
>DPCD01000126.1 GCA_003516765.1 Clostridiales bacterium
GCAGGCAAGACGACGACCATCAAATCGATCCTGCGCCTTGTGCGCCCGGACGGCGGAACGGTTCAATTTCTGGGAAAGCCTCTGGATATGGACGCGTCTGCACTTCGCCGGGAGGCAGGCTATGTTTCGGGCGACCTCTGCTACTATCCGAGAAAGCGTCTTTCGCAGCTGACCGCCGTCACGAAAAGCTTTTATCCCTCGTGGGACGACAAAAAATACGAGGCGCTGCTGCACAGGTTCTCACTCGACGAAACCAAGCGCGTCTGCGAGCTCTCGGCGGGCATGAAGGTCAAGTATCAGCTGGCCTGCGCGCTGTCTCACGGGGCGAAGCTCCTGATTCTCGACGAGCCGACCTCTGGCTTAGACCCCGTGTCGCGCGATGATCTATTGGATCTGCTGCGCACGCTCTGTGAGCAGGGCGGCGTGTCCATCCTGTTTTCGACGCACATCACAACGGATCTTGACGCGTGCGCCGACGATGTGACGTATCTGCAAAACGGAACCGTTGCCCAGAGCGTATCGCTTGCCGGATTCACCGCACCGTGGAAAAAGCTCACAGGTCCTGAAACAGCGCTTGCCCCGGCGCTTCGAGGCGCTCTGCGCGGACTTCGGGTGCACCGGGGCGAATTTGAAGCGCTCTATCCCAGCGATCTGCCCTGCCCCGCAGGCTGCCGCGAAGAGCTGGCGGATCTGCAGACCGTCATGGTGTATCTGGAACGGGAGGTGGAGACGGTATGATGCTTCTTAAAAAAGAGTGGAAGCTCGTGATGATGCCGGTGCCGCTGCTGTTTTTGCTTCTGAGCGCGCTGGTGCTGGTTCCGAACTATCCGTACTATGTCACGTTTTTCTATACCACGCTCGGCATTTTTCTGATGATGCAGTCCGCGCGCGAAAACCGGGACCTTTACTATATGGCGCTGCTGCCGGTGACAAAGCGCGAGATGGTCCGGGCGCGGTTCCTGCTCGTTTTGAGCGTGGAGGCGCTGCAGGTGCTGGTATGCGTTCCGTTCATGCTCCTGCGCGCCAGCTATGGCTCTGTCAAAAACGCCGTCGGTATCGAGGCGAACGTCGCGTTTCTGGGTTTCTCTCTGGTGCTGCTGGGTCTTTTTAACCGCATCTTCTTCCCGATGCACTACAAAAACGCCTACGATCTGGGAAAGCCGTTCCTGCTTTCGAGCATCGCGCTGGCGCTGGGTGTTCTCGTCCTGGAGACGCTCCAGCACATCCTTCCCTACCTGAACGACGTCTGCGACAGCTATGCAGCTGCCGATCAGCTGCGCCAGATTCCGGTGCTGCTCGGAGGACTTCTGGTGTTCTCGCTCCTGACCGCGCGCAGCTTCACCCTAAGCGTCCGCCGCTTTGAAGCCGCCGATTTATAGGACCTGTACAAAAAGGACCTTCCCTTGCGGGAAGGTCCTCAGCGTGTCAAAACCTTGTAGATCATACGAATTCTTGGCAGCTTTGCTGCCTTAGAATCGTTGCTGCGGAGCGTTTCGCCCCGCAGGGCGAAATAAAATAGAATTCGTTTTATCCGGCGGCTTTGCCGACCGGACCGGACAGCCGTTAGCGGTTTTACCGCTTACGGATGTCGCGTACTCCTTGCGGGTAAAAACACAACTCGCCTCGCAAGTGTGGAATTTTGTCCCTATGGGACAAAATTATGCGCGCAGTCGAGGCGCAATCTCTTTGCCGAAAAAGCGTTAGCTTTTTCGGCAGTCAAAGGACCTTCCCACAGGGGGAAGGTCCTTTCATTATGCTCATTCACCCTGCTTTGGCGGCTGCGGATTGCCGTTCTTGTTTCCGTTTCCGCGATAGCGGCGGCGGCGCGGGCGCTTGGGCGCGTCCGGGCTGCCATCTGCACGTTCGGCAGGCTGCTTTTCTCCCGACGGCTTTTCGCCCTGCGGCTTGCGCTCCGGATTCTGGCGCGGCGGGCGCGGCTTTTGCTCATTGGGGCGCTTGTCCCGGCGCGGCTCGGCAGGCTTTTCCGGCGCTTTATCGCCCTGCGGCTTTGCCTCCACCGGCGTGCCGTCCGGATTCTTTCCGCGTCCGCGGCGACGGCGGCGGCGATTCTGCCCGGCAGGCTTGTCGCCCGCTTCCGGCTTGTCCGCCTCACCCGGCGTCAGCGAAATTTCCCGTCCGCTCAGCAGCTCGTTCTGCGCGCCAAACGCACGCTGCTGGTCAAATTCACTCACCTGATCGGGGTAAATGACCTCCGGCAGCGGCTCAAACTCATCCTGCTTCGGCTGCACCTTGCGCGGCTTCGAGGAAATCGGCGCAAGATCCTTCGGAATCGGGAGATCGTTTTTGCGCGCCTTTCCGCTGCGCAGCACGCAGATATCGCAGTTTTTGTAGCACCCGACGGTCTCGGGGCTGTCTTCCATGCGCACCTTCACGCACTGGCGCAGCAGATTCACCTCCGTCACCGTGCCGCGCCCGTCGGGCGTGTCGACAAACGACTCGTTCTTCGGCGCGGTCTTGAGCAGGTCCTCATACGCCTCCTGCTCATACTTGAGGCAGCACATGAGTCTGCCACAGGTGCCGGAAATCTTTGTGGGGTTGAGGCTCAGATTCTGCGTCTTTGCCATCTTGATGGAGACCGGCTGGAAATCATCGAGGAATTCCTTGCAGCAGAAGGGTCTGCCGCACACGCCGAGACCGCCCACCATCTTCGCCTTGTCTCGGACGCCGATCTGGCGCAGCTCAATGCGCGTGCGGAATGCAGAGGCAAGGTCCTTGACCAGCTCGCGGAAGTCTACGCGCCCCTCAGCGGTGAAAAAGAAGAGAATCTTGCTGCCGTCGAACGCAACCTCGGCAGAAACCAGCTGCATCTCGAGCTTGTGGTCCGCAATCTTCTGCTGGCAGACCTCAAAGGCACGCTTCTCCTTTTCCTGATTGTCGCGGTTGATGCGCTCGTCCTGCGCACTCGCCATACGAAGCACCTTGCGCAGCGGCGGCACAATCTCCGACGCTTTGACCTCGTGGCACGCGCCGGCGCAGATGCCGTATTCATCGCCGCGTGCGGTTTCGATGATCACATGATCGCCGGATACCGGGCGCAGCTCGCCGGGGTCAAAGAAATAGGTCTTGGCGTTGTTGCGGAAGCGGATATCCACCACCGTCACACGCTCCGGCTGCGTGGTCTGCTCTGCCTGCTCGGGCTGCAGCTCTTCCGCGGAGGCTTCGATTGCCTGCGAAAGCTCTGCCTGCGCCGCCTGCTGCTCAAGAAGCGCTTCCGGCAACACTTCGTTTGTTATTTCTTCTGTCTGCGCGTGCAGCGCCGCGTCCGGCTGCTGCGCGGTGACATCCAATTTCTGTTCGTCCATAGTGTCTCCCATCTATCTGAAACCAAAATATTATGAAAGCGGCAGCGCTCTATCGCAAGTGCACGCAAAGCCCGCCGATGACGGCGCCGACGCCGACGTTGCCGTTCAGATCGTCTGCCGCCTGCTGCAGAAGCTCCGCCGCCTGCAGAAGCTCCGCGCCCGTTCTGCCGCGCAGAAGTGCCTGCACGGGTCCGAAGGCGGCGCGTTCCCCGGCTCTGGCGCGCAGCGCCATGGAAAGAAGCTTTCTCGTCTGCTCCAGAACCGGCAGCACCTGCTCGCGCTTGTATTTTTCCATCGGAACCAGCACCTGCAGCAGCGCCAGTGTGTCCCGCGCGGCAAAGCCGTTTGCAAGCGCCAGCGCCGGCTCTGAAAAAAGCCCGTCCTTCAGCGCCTCGCACGCAGGACCGAGATAGCCTTCCGCCTGCTCCAGGGCAGATGAAAGGTTCTGCTCGCTCTCGTCCGGAAAACGCTGCCGCAGCTCCGGCAGGGCTTCACCGGGTGTGAGCGGTGAGAGCTGCAGCTGCACGGCGCGGCTGCGGATGGTCGGCAGCAGCTTTTCTGCGCTCGTCGTGAGAAGCAGGAATACCGCGTAATCCGGCGGCTCTTCGAGAATTTTCAACAGCGCATTCTGCGACGGCGCGCCCAGATCCTGCCCGCGCGGGAGAATATAAACCTTCTTTCTTCCCTCGTTCGGACGGATGAACACGTCGCTTCTCGCCTGCCGGATGATATCGACCGCAACATTCTTGTGCTCCGTATCATCGACGGTAATCACGTCCGGGTGCTGCCCGGACAGAACCTTCCGGCACGCAGGGCAAACGCCGCAGCCGGGATTTGTTCCGTCCCTGCATTCCAGCGCCGCCGCCATGCGAAGCGCAAGCGTCCTTCGCCCCGAGCCTTCCACGCCGCAAAGCAGGTAGCAATGGGAGGTTTTGCCCTGCCGGAAGCTCTCCTGCAGCCGCGCTTTCAGCGCGCCGTTGCCCAGAAATCCGTCAAAGTTCATCCGCCTGCCCCTTTCCTGCCTCGCGGCACCTACTCTCCTAAATATATAGTATACCAGCATTTCTGCCATCGCGCTACTGTTTTTTTCAGCCGGTTCCGCGCGCCTGCTTTGTCATACGCATTTGACATTATCGAATGTTTCAAAATATTTTTCGTTTTTACCGGACAAATATCACAGAACCGCTTGACAAGCCGCATCAGCACCGTTATTCTATGTTCAGAATCACCATTCACAGGAGGTCCGAAAATGAAAAGAAGAATTCTTGCGCTTCTGCTTGTGTTTGCAATGTTCGCCGCGCTCATGACCGGCTGCGCATCCGGCAAGCAGGAGACGGCTGCGAATGGCACCGCGCAGACCAAACAGACTGCGCCCGAGCAGACGGCGGAATCTGCCGCAGAGGAAACCGAAGCTGCGGAAGAGACTGCCGAACCGGCGGAGGAAAAAGCCGCAGAACCGGAAACGCTTGCCTTCACCGACAGCCTCGAACGAGAAGTCGAGCTGCCCAAGGACATCACCCGCATCGCGCCCAGCGGCGCCGTTGCAACGATGATCCTCGCGGCGATTGCCCCGGAGTGCATGGTCACCGTCAACGCGACACCCAGCGAGAGCCAGATGGCATTTTTGCCTGCGAACCTCGCGTCGCTGCCCGAGACCGGTCAGATGTACGGCAGCAAGGCAAATCTGAACCTCGAGACGCTGCTCGCTGCCGACCCGCAGGTCGTCATTGACCTCGGCGACAAGAAGGGCGACATGACCGAGGACCTCAACGCGCTGCAGGATCAGATCGGCATCCCCGTTATCTTCATCGAAGCAGATCTTGCGCATATGGCAGAGGCGTTCCGCATGCTCGGAAGCCTTCTGTCGGGCAAGGCTGACCGCGGGCAGGAGCTTGCCGACCTCGTCGACCGCACGACCACAATGGCAGCTGAGAATTCCGCAAAGATCACCGATGACATGCGTGTGCGCGCCATGTACACCACCGGCGAGGATGGACTCGGCACCAACGCCGCAGGCTCCATTCAGGCGCATGTTCTGGACATGGTCGGCGTGGAGAACGCAGTTGTTGTCGAGGACGTCAGCAATAAGGGCGGCGGCAACGTCATCAGCCTTGAACAGCTGTATACCTTTGATCCCGACGTCATTCTCTTTGCCGACGGCAGCATCTATGACACCGTGACCGACGATTCCGCATGGTCTCAGCTGACCGCGATTTCGACCGGAAAATACTATGAAGTGCCCGGCTCCCCCTACAGCTGGCTGTCCGGTCCTCCGTCGATGAACATGATCCTCGGCGTGTGGTGGCTCGGCAACCTGATCTATCCGAAAATCTATGACTACGACATGGCGGAAATGACGCAGGAGTTTTACAAGACTCTCTGGAGCTATGAGCTTTCCAACGATGAGGTGACCGCGCTTCTGGAAAATTCCACCCTCAAGGCAGCTCAATAAGAGACAGGAAAGACCGCAGGATGCTTCCTGCGGTCTTTTTTTTGCCGCCTCCAACGGCATGGGGATTTTTGAGCTGGACCCGTGGTCCAGGGACC
>DPCD01000168.1:0-1252 GCA_003516765.1 Clostridiales bacterium
TTCCAGATCCAGTTCTGCTCAATGAGCGTGATGGTGCCGGCAGACTCGTCGACCGCCTTGCAAAGCACATAGTGCCCGCAGCCGCGCTCTCGCTCTTCGGCAGTGGCGTAGCCGATGTCGCCGGGCTGGGGCATGTCGGTCCGCGCAAAATACCAGGTGTCGTCGTTCGTCACCCAGATGTTATGTCCGACCGCCTGAATCTCCAGGTCGTAGATTTCCCGGTAATACCGCTGGACATATTCCAGGCAGTCCGGAGAAGAAATCGTCAGATTATATATGGCGGGAACACCGTCAAATATGTCGGCAACAAAAGCGTCCTCGGTAATGGTTGCATAGTCCGTATGCAGGCTGTCGTCGCCTGCCAGAACCGCCGTCGTCAGGCACATTGCGCACAGCGCAGCCGCAAGAAACGCGCAAAGCCGTCTCTTCATCCTATCATTCCTTTCTGCAAATACGGTACTATTGTAACCTTTTGTTGCCAATCCGTCAATCTTTTTCTTTACCGTCGCCTGCGCGGTGTGTTATACTATAAAAAACAAAAATCGGGGCAGCACTACAAAATTGTGCGGTGCTGCCCATCCAAACAACGGAGGTCTTCTCTTGAAGAACTATTTTTCCCTTTCCATGCAGCCGCGCGAGATCAACCAGATCAGCGCGCTGGGACTTGCGCACTGCGGAGACGCGGTCTTTGAGCTGCTGGTTCGAAGCTGGCTGTGCGACAGCGGCAAGCTGACTACAAAACAGCTGCACCGCGCAACCGTTTCTTATGTCTGCGCCCCGGCGCAGGCGGCGCGCGCCGACCGGATGCTGCCGCTTTTAACGGAAGACGAGCTTGCCCAGTATAAGCGCGGGCGCAACGCGCATGTCCATATGATTCCCAAAAACGCCACCCACGAGCAGTACTCGAAAGCAACCGGTCTGGAATGCCTGTTCGGCGCGCTGTATCTGTCCGGAAGACTGGAGCGTATCAACGAGCTGTTCGTTCTCACGATGGAGGAGCCCCATGCCGATTGATGCTGTATTTTTAGAGAGTCTGCGCTGTGAGCTGCAGGAGCAGCTGCTTGCCTGCCGGGTCGACAAGGTCCAGCAGCCCGAGCGCGATACCATTCTTCTTTCCATGCGCGGACCCAACGGCGGCGGGAAACTGCTGCTGACGGCTTCACCCAACCATCCGCGCATCCAACTGACAAGTTTGAGCTTTGAAAATCCGGCGCAGCCGCCGATGTTCTGCATGCTGCTGCGCAAGCACCTG
>DPCD01000168.1:1506-1702 GCA_003516765.1 Clostridiales bacterium
ACCGCCGCTGGAGCGGCTGGTGGAGCTGACGTTCGACTGCATCGACGAAATGGGCACGCCCTGTCAGAAAAAGCTGATTCTGGAGATCATGGGTCGCAACTCGAACCTCATCTTAACCGGCGCGGACGGGCGGATTTTAGACTGCCTGCGAAGGGTCGATTTCGAAATGTCCGAGCAGCGGCAGGTGCTGCCGGGG
>DPCD01000168.1:1893-2987 GCA_003516765.1 Clostridiales bacterium
CAGCGGCAGGTGCTGCCGGGGCTTTACTACCATCTTCCGCCCACGCAGGGAAAACGCAGCCCGTGGGAGGTCTGCGAAGAGGACCTTTGCGCGCTGCTCTGCGCGCAGAAGACGCAGAAAACGGCGGATTCTTTTTTGCTGGAAACCTTCGGCGGGCTTTCGCCGCTGCTTTGCCGGGAGCTTGCGTATGCGGTGTTCGGGCAGGTGGACTTCGATCTTTCCCAGCTGACAAAGGCGCAGCGGGAAAGCGCCGCCGAAAAGCTCCTTGCTGTGTTTGAGCGCTTGCACATGGGCGAAAAAACGCCGGTCATTCTTGTGCGCGACGAGCGCCCGTGGGACTTCACCTGCATTCCGATCCGGCAATATGAAGGTCTCATCGCACAGGAGCCGCAGCCGTCTTTCTCCGCGCTGCTCGATACGTTCTATGCCAAGCGAGATTCTTTGGAGCGCATGCGCCAGAAGACGCAGGCGCTTCGCAAAACGCTTACAAACCTGCATAACCGCACGGCAAGGAAGCTCGCCAACCAGCAAAAGGAGCTCGAAGCGACATTTGACCGTGAGCATCTGCGCCGCCTGGGAGACATCGTGACCGCAAATCTTCATGTCATCTCGCGCGGGCAGGCGCGGCTGACTGCCGTTGATTTTTACGACCCCGAGATGAAGGAAATTGACATTCCGCTGAACCCCGCCATCTCGCCGCAGCAGAACGCCGCAAAATTCTATAAGGACTACCAGAAGGCAAAAACCGCGGAAAAGGTTCTCACCGAGCAGATTGCAAAGGGCGAGGCAGAGCTTTCGTATCTGGCAAGCGTGCTCGACGAGCTGTCTCGTGTGGAGTCCGAGCGCGACATGCAGGACATCCGGCAGGAGCTGACGGAGGGCGGTTATCTGCGAGAGACGGGGCAGAAAAAGAAGATGAAGCTTCCGGCATCGAAGCCTATGGTTTTCCGCTCCTCGGACGGGTTTGAGATTCTCGTCGGGCGCAACAACCGGCAGAACGATCTTCTCACCTGCAAGCTGGCGCAGAAGCAGGACATCTGGCTGCACACGCAGAAAATTCACGGCAGCCATGTCATCATCGCCTGCGCGCCCGA
>DPCD01000168.1:3272-3521 GCA_003516765.1 Clostridiales bacterium
GGGCAGAACGTCCCGGTCGACTATACGCGCGTCAAAAACGTCAAGAAGCCTGCCGGTGCAAAGCCCGGTATGGTCATCTACGACCACTATTCGACCGCCGTCGTCACACCGGATGCGGCGCTGGCAGAAAAACTGCGGGAGGGATAAGCATGCACGACTGGCACGACAAGCACTATGCGTTTTTTCAGAATACGGACTGTGAATATTTCCCCTGCCATGAGACGAAATTTCCCGAACGGTTCAACTGCC
>DPCD01000103.1:0-300 GCA_003516765.1 Clostridiales bacterium
GTAAATCTGTTCCGCTGTGAAAGACCTGCTAATAAAAGTCAAGTAGAAATTTCAGATTTTTAGGGAGGCGAAAAAATGCAATACAAAATCAAGCCGCTGAGCATCTCAAAATTAAAACGGCGGCCAGCCAGATGGTATAGAGTGTAAAAATCAGTCGTGCTCCAGGGATTCCAAGTAGGCTTTCACAGAAGCGTAGTAGATGCGCAGGAACTTGTTGGCAGAGGCCATCATGTAGACACGATATGGCTTGCCTTCAGAGCGTTTCTTGTTCATGAACTGGTAGACCGGCTCATCCATTGG
>DPCD01000103.1:574-6263 GCA_003516765.1 Clostridiales bacterium
TTGGAAATGCTGCGGCTGCGGACATCTATTTGGCCGGATTGGTAGGGCGGGGCGTCAATACCCGCAAAGGCAACCAACGCTTTTTTGGAATGAAAACGGCGTACATCGCCAATTTCAGCCAGGAGTTGAGGGCCGAGGGTTGGGCCAACACCAAACATCCCCATCACTACAGGATACTCCGGCAGAGAAGCTGCCAGGGATTGCATCTCCTGTTTGAGAGCAGCTAACGCGGAAGAAGTTGTCTGGAGTTGAGAAATGGCCTGTTCTACCAAAAGTTTTGCCGTATCCGTTTTCGGTATGACACCGAAGTGTCTGCAAGCAGAGGCATAAATATCCAGCGCCTTATCCTCGCTGAAATTGTAGCCGTGCTTTCTGCACCACTTCTGGTATTGGGTAGTAAAGGCCTTCTCAGACCGGCCACAAACGCACTCGCAATGCCAAAAAGTAGCGACAAAGTCCACCCACTTCTCGCTGCCATCGGCGCGGGGCGGACTGGTAAACAAGCGATTTGCGTCTGGGAAGGTGGTGTCCAGCAGGGAGATCAGGTTATTCTTCAGCATGGTCTGAACTTTGGAATACTGTTGGTACTGCCGGTAGCAGATTTTCAGCATGAGTCGGGTATCCTCCTCCGGGATATATCTCGGCAATGTGAGCCAGTGGTCAAGACCGTAGTTGGCCAGCTTTACGGCATCCTTTTTGTCGGTTTTGGCCCGTCTTAAACTGTTGTTTCCGTAGTCATGCACCAGCATTGCATTGACTACCGAGACATAAAGGCCCGCGTCGTGGAGCAGCCAGGCCACCGGAGCATGGTAATTACCCGTGGATTCCATCACCACACGGGTCTCGCCGTCCAGGCTTTTGAGCAGTCCTGCCAGCTCGCTCAGTTCATTGGCGGTGTGACGTACTTCAAAGGGTGAAACCACTACCTCTCCGAAGGGCCGCATGACTGCAATCATGCTCTTACCCTTGGAAACATCGATGCCAACGCAGTTCATTCACATTCCTCCAACACAAAGAATCTGCAACCGGAAATCCATCTTTTCTCGCTGCCGATTCAATCTATTGGGTGACACGAACTCTCCGGTATCCGGTGGCTCAACCTGCTCAAATCGAACGCTGCAACAAGAGGATGGCTGACAGTCTTTCGAACGGACATAAAAGCCCAAGGAGGGATTGGTCAGCCAGTTGCTCCCCTTATTGTAGCTTAGGCACGAGATGGAGAGAAAGCCGGACTGGCTGCCCGGCTTTCCTGTCCAAATTTATTGTAATAGGAGGTGTTGTGTGTTGCGCGCGAGAAAGCTGGGGACCATGGTGCTGATTGCCGTGGGCGCGGCGCTGGGGCTGTGGCTGTTCGCGGCGGTTCTGCTTCCGCTGCTGCTGCCGCTTTTCATCGGGCTTGCCGTGGCGGAGCTGGCAAAAAAGCCGGTCGGCGTTTTGCAGAAGAAAAGCGGGCTTCCGCGCGGGCTTTGCTCGTTCGTGTGCGTGCTGGGGCTTTACGCAGCGTTCGGCGCGGGCGCATTTTTGCTGTGCCGGCTTTTGTGCCGCCAGGTCGGCGGGTTCCTGCACCAGCTGCCGGAGCTGGCTGGGCGGCTCGAAGAACCGGCGAAGGCGCTGCAGACGCGGCTGTATGCCATCGCGGACAAATTCCCGGACGGCGTCGGCTCCGGGCTTCGCGCGGGGCTGACGAGCTTTTTTGAAAGCGGCGCGGCGCTGGGCGCGAAGCTCTATGAAAAGCTCTTTCTGTTTGCCTCCGGCTTTCTGGGGCGGCTTCCGGATCTGGTCCTCGGCGCGGTGACGGCAGTTCTGTCGAGCTTCATGTTTTCCTCGCAGCTGTCGCAGCTGCAGACGCTTTATGTCCGCCATGTGCCGCAAGATTGGCGGCAGAAGCTCTCGAAGGTACGCACGCACCTGTCCATGACGCTCGGCGCGTGGCTGCGGGCGCAGGGAAAGCTCATGGGCGTGACGTTTCTGATTCTGACGGCGGGCTTTTTCTTTCTGCGTGTGGAGTACGCGCTTTTGTTCGCGCTTCTCATTACAATTATCGACGCACTGCCGGTCTTCGGCACGGGGACGGTGCTGATTCCCTGGAGCATGACGCAGTTTCTGCGGGGCGACACGCGCTGCGGCGTGGGGCTGCTGCTGTTGTATGCGGTGGCAGCACTGACACGGCAGGCGCTTGAGCCGCGGCTGCTCGGCGGAAGCCTCGGGCTTCCGCCGGTGGTGACGCTGGCAGCGCTCTACGTGGGCTACCGCGTGATGGGCGTGGCAGGAATGATCGTTTTTCCGTTGCTGGCGGTCTTCTGCTGTCAGCTCTACCGGTCCATCATCGCGCGCACGCCGGACGAAGCGCCGGCATCCTGTGAAAAAAAGCCGGAGCGTGCCGGATGAAAGACCGCTTGCGATTGCCCGCGCTTTGCAGTAGAATATAGAAATTCCGGACGATACCGTCCAGAAAATCCGAAAGGAGGCGAGCGCGCATGCTGCTTTCCCATACGGCGCAGCGCGAAGGCGAACTCTTGACGTTTCTGCGGGGCGAGCTGGCGCTTTCCTCGGGGCTGGTCAAGCGGCTCAAATGGCAGAATGCTTTCTTTCTCGACGGCGCGCCCGTCCACACCAACGCGCGCGTCAAGCCCGGGCAGGAAATCACCGTGCGCATAGAAGAAGCGCCCGAGGGCTTCTTGCCTCAGGCGCTGCCGATCGATATTTTATATGAGGATGCGTACATGATCGCGCTCGACAAGCCCGCCGGGCAGCTCGTCCATCCGTCACCGCGCAAAAACGAGGGGACGCTGGCAAACGCGCTGCTGGGCTATTATGAGCGGACAGACCAGCCCTGCGGCATCCACCCCGTCACAAGGCTCGACCGCGACACCTTCGGCGTGGTCCTTCTGGCAAAAAATGCGCACATCCACGCAAAGCTCTGCCAGCTGATGAAAGACGGCGCGATTCATAAGACCTATCTGGCGGCAGTCTTCGGCTGCCCGGAGCAGCCCGCGGGCGAAATTGCGCTGCCGGTCTATAAGCTTGGAAACGGAAGCCTTCTGCGCATGGTCGACCCGCGCGGAAAGCGCGCCGTCAGCCGCTACCGGGTCATTTCGTCCGATCATCAGACGAGCGTCCTTGCCCTGAACCCCGTGACCGGCAGGACGCACCAGCTGCGCCTGCACTGCAAGGCGGCAGGCTTTCCGATTCTCGGAGACCCGCAGTATTGCTCGCCCGCATCGCTGCTTTATTCCGGCACGCACGGGCTGTTCTGCCAGCAGCTGCTGGCGGCAAGGCTGGAGCTTACGCACCCCGTGATGGGGCAGCCGCTTGTGATTTCCTCGCGGCAGAGCGTTTCAGCGGGCGACGAACAGGTCCATGCTGACGCCCGCGTCCTCGATGGCAACGTGCGCGCCGTCTAAAATCTGCCCGACCAGCGCCAGCTCCGACGTGTCGTGCGCCAGATCGGCGCCTGCAAGCTCCCAGAACGTCTCGGCAAGTGCCGGGTCGCGGATTTCGGGCTGCAGGAGCTTCGAGAGCCGTTCGAGCTTCGGACGATGTTCGGCAGTATAATCACTCTGAACCAGAAGGCGCAGTCCTTCCGGTTCTTTTTTCAGCCGGAGGGAAACCTCCGTCGCGCCGCAGGCAAACAGCGCCGCGCCGATTTCGTCGATAATCCGGCTCATTTTCTGCCGGGCTTGCGGATGTCGTTGCTTCATGGTTCCTCCTTCGAGCGGCTGCGCAGCGCTTCAATGATCGGAAGCAGCAGCACGCAGACCAGTCCTGCGGCAAAGCCGTTGTTGTAAAGATTCATGCCTCCATGCAGAATGGAGGTGTTCTGGACGATGGTCATGTGCAGAAATCCTGCGACCATGCCCCAGAAAACGCCGAACTGACCGGCAATCGGCGCAAGCCCCGTGCAGAACAGCACGGCAAGCAGCGGACCCGGCGCGGTGAACGGCACGGCGACAAGCAGCGCCTTTGCCAGGCACGCGCCTGCCATCACCGGAAGAATATTTTTCGGGTGCTTGCCGAACGCGGCAAAGCCCGTCATGCTCAGCACGCAGCAGACCAGCGGTCCGTTGAGCCGCACGCCGAACGGATACAATGCCAGCAGGTACGCAAGCCCGATTCCGCCCGTAAACGCCATGTTGACCAGCGTCGGCGCTGCGCCGTCCATCAGGATAAAGTCCGCAACCGATCTGCCCGAATGGCGCAGCAGCGGCGTATAATCGCGCGGTCGGCGGCAGCCGAGATAGATGCCCGCAAGCAGCAGCCCCAGCAGAATCACCCGCAGCAGCCACAAAAACGTCTCGTGGTCTTCAAAGCCCCATTGGAGCTCGGTAACAAATTCGACGCCCAGCCCCTTGCAGATGCTGGCGATGCCGAGCCCGAGAAAGCCCGCGGCAAAGCCGACGTTATAAAGATCGAAGCCCTGATGGAGCTTGACCGTATAGCCCGCGATGGGCGGCACGAAAAAGCCGATGGCAACGCCGGAAAAGAGCATTGCCGGAATGCACCACCAGCCGGGCAGATGCACCAGCCAAAAGCTCACCAGCGGGGAAAGACACGTGGAAAACAGCGTCTGGTAGATATATTTTGAGAACGGCTCGCCCTGAAATTTTGCGTAGAGCCAGCCGCCGAGCAGCACGGGAAGAATGTTCAGCAGGTTTTTGCCCAGCAGGCTGAAGCCTGCCATCATAAACAGGCACGCAAATGTCAGACCCGTCACGGGAAGGTGCATCGCATAGACCAGCGCCGTACTTAACGCCAGCACCAGCGCGGCATTGAGAAGCGCGGCGCCCGCGCCGCCGGTGACGGCAGGGTCGGTGATGAGCCCGGCATCAGAGATCAAGATCTGCCAGAAGCCGTGCAGCAGCTCCCGCGGCGGCTGCGAAACAAAGGCAAACGCGGCAAGCACCACGCACAGCGCAGGAAGCACTCCGCGCAGCACCGGGCTTTGCCGGTCTGAACGGGAGGAAGCGGCGGTTTTCTTCATAATAGCATCCTTTCCGGAAAGATTGGCGCAAAGGGAGGAAACGTAACCGTTTCTTTACGGCACGCGCCTTTATTTTAATGGAAAACGGAAGCGAAGGCAAGAAAAAAGATCCGGAAATGCCCGCAAAAGGCGGCGGACGCCAGATTTTTCGCGCCCGCCGTGCTGCTATTTATGATATTTTGTTCCCGCCTGGATGGACTCGGCTCTGTAAAGCTGCTCGAGCACCATCACGCGCGCAAGGTGGTGCGGAAACGTCATGCGGCTCATGGAAAGAAGAACGTCCGCCTGCTTTTTCAGCCCCGCATCCACGCCGAACGACGAGCCGATCAGAAAGCAGACGCTCGATCTGCCGCTTTTTTTGATATCGGAAAGCTTTCCCGCCAGTTCCTCGGAAGAGAGCATCTTTCCTTCGGGCGCAAGCACGCAGAAAAAGCTCCCCTTCGGAATCTTTGTGCGAATCAGCTCTGCCTCCCTGGAAAGCCCCTGCGCAATCTGCGTGGGGTTCGGGTCCTCCGGCAGCTTATACTCCGGCAGCTCCAGCAGCTGAAACGAGCAGAACGCCCCCAGCCGCTTTCTGTATTCCTCCGCCGCCGAAATATAAAACTTCTCCTTGAGCTTTCCCATACAAATGAGCGTCATTGAAAACATGGCAGTTCTCCTTTTCGCTGGCAGTGCGTCCGCATCCGCCTCGCAGAGTTTGCCGCCCGC
>DPCD01000022.1:0-4894 GCA_003516765.1 Clostridiales bacterium
TCTTGTGTGAAAACCGCCGGGTCTCGGTCCTGCGGAGGGCGGGCGATACCCCGGTCTAAGTCCCGGAGGGGGAGGCGGACGATGTCCGCGGTTACGCCCGAGCATTGAGCCCCAGAACATGCCGCTCCAGAAGCCGGGTCTGGGTCCTCCGCCGTAGTAGACGCCGTCGTCATAATAGCGCCGCCGCGGGCGGAAGATGATTTTGAAGAGAATCACAATCACGAGAATCGTGATCAGAATGCCAAATAAATCCATACCGCTTTCTTCTTTCTGGACATACGCCGGTTCCGGCTGGACGGCATTGCCGCTCGCTGCCGGAATGTTTTCTGCGTACCAGCCGAGCAGATCCTTGTAAAGCCCCGTCACGCTCTTTTCCGCGCTGCCGGTAAAGAGGCTGCCGAGGTTCTGCCGGAAGAGAATCGACAGGTCGTTGTCAACATAGTCCGCCATGTCGCCTCCATAGGCAAGGTACCACTGCTCGGTGTCCGTGTCGATGAGCAGCAGCATGTCGCTGTCGCCCAATTCCAGGTCCGCGCTCTCGTCTATCGCATAGTCCTCCATGGACCTGCCGTCCAGAGAGTCGGTGGTCACAAGCCCCACGATACTGCCATAGCCATAGTCGAGCTGCGCGTCATACTGGGCGATCGTCTCCAGCGTGCTGCTGTCAAACAAGTCTGCGTCGTCATCCAGAAACGCTTCATACTGCTCATAGTTTTTCTTTGCCCAGCTGGATGCCGAGACTGTAGACTGGGATGCAGCGGCGGTCTGTGCCGGTGCCTGCTTGGGCGCTGTGGTAAAGCCAATGACAACTGCGATTGCCACAACAATCAGCGTGATGGTCACAGCGACACTTTTTTTCTGAAAAAATTCTTTCATGCTTAAGCCTTTCGTGTTTCAAGCAGCTTCTGCTTGAGTTCTCCTTCGATGCGGCGCAGCTCCTGCTCTGCCTCCTGCCGTTTTTTTGCACCATCGGTCTGGATTTGCAGCACCTCGTCGAGCGTGGAAATCAGGCTCTCGTTCGTGTGCTTGAGCGTCTCAATGTCCACAATGCCGCGTTCTGCCTCGCGCGCGGTCTCCACAGTTGCCATCTTGAGCATATCCGCGTTGCGCTGCAGCAGCTGGTTGGTCATATCCGTGACCTTGCGCTGCGCCTCCATGGCACGCTGCGAGTCCTGAATGCCGAGCGTGAGGACCATCTGGTTTTTCCAGAGCGGAATCGTGTTCATGATGGAGGTCTGGATTTTTTCCATCATGAGCGTGTCGTTGTTCTGAATCATGCGGATCTGCGGCGCGGTCTGCAGCGAAATGACGCGCGTCAGCTCCAGATCGTGGAGCTTTTTCTCGAAACGCTCGCACTTGTTTTCAAAATCATTTGCCGCCTGCGCGTCCTCGGCAAGCCCGCTCTTCTGCGCCTTTTCGCGCAGCTGCACGAGCGTCGTCGCGCGCTCCTGCGCGAGCTTTTTCTGCCCGGCGAGGATATACATCGTCAGCTCCTTGAAGTATTCGAGGTTCTTCTCATACATCTGGTCCATGACCGCGACGTCCTTCATGAGCGTGAGCTTGTGCTTGTCCAGCTCGGCAGCAATTTTATCGACATTTGCCTCTGCCTTGCCGTACTTTGCCTTCATCTCCTGCGCGCTCACCTGCGCCTTGCGGAAAAGACCCGCGATGCCCTTCTTCTCCGGCTCGTCCATGCCCTTGAGCTCGACGACAAGGCTCGTCACCATGTCGCCGATTTCGCCGAGGTCGCGCGTCTGGACCTTGGAGAGCGCCGTCTGCGAAAAATCGGCAATGTTCTTCTGCGCCGCCGCGCCGTACTGCAGCACCTGCGACGAGTCGGTCAGATCGATCTGCTCGGAAAATGCCAGCACCGCCTGCTGCTCCGCTGCGCTCAGCATCGAAAGATCCGGTCCTGCCTCGGGCGCCTTTTCCGCCTTTTCGATCAGGTCCTCTTCCTTGACAGGCTCTAAAACCGGCTCCTTGCCGAGATCGGGGGTCAGGGTCAGCTGGGGAATTTTTTCTTCCATGGTACGCACTCCTTAAAAATCTTTACCGGTCAAGCCTTCGCTTGCCATCATCTGTTCCATCACCTGAATGTCCGCCGTGATGTCCACGACGCTGCTTTCAAAAAGACCGTCGAGCTGCCGCTGGAACGCGACAATCACCTTGTCGAGCATGCTCTCAATCTTGCGCATTCCCTCGTCGATATTGCCCATGCGCATGCCCTGATTCTGCAGAACCACGTACTGCTCCAAAAGCTTGATGGTCGTCGGCAGATAGTAGTTCAAAAACTGCCGGATTTCTCCGATGTCCTGCGGATGCTCCCTGACGTAGGCAAAAATCTTCTCCGTCAGAATTTCAATCTGCTTGATCTGCGCGGAGAGCTTGAAATCGGGAATCTCGTCGTTGAGCGATTGAATTTTCTCAACCGACGCCGCACCCTGCTTCAAAACCGCATCCAACTCGGCGTTTCCGGTAGACGGCTCGTCCTGCTTTTTCTCTTCCGGCTGCGGCTGCGTTTTTTGCGTCTGCGCCTGCTTCGGCGCGTCAGGCTGCTGCGCCGGTTTTTCCGGGTCTGCCTGCTTTATCTTGTCCGGGAAGAAAATCCGCAATACCCCGTAGGTCACGACCGACAGAATCACTGTCTTTATGATCTGCCCGAAGCTCGATAAATTGTCGCTGATTGCCCGCGACAGCCACACAAGCCCCACCGCGTAAATGGGGATGACCGATTGTTTTTTCTGTTTATCCATGCCAAAAAGCCCTTCCTGTCTTTCTATCTTCCGATCATTTTATTTTATATTTCATCTTATCGCGCGTTTGCCGGAATGTCAAGGCAGCGCGCATTGACATCCCCGGGGAGGTCCGGTATAATACTTCCAGTTCCGATGGGGCTGCCCGCAGGCAGCCCCTATGCTAAGCGGCGAAGTCCGGCCGCGCAGGTCGAGAGCCTTGCCCGGACGCGCGCCGCATACTCATACCTATGCAGCCGCGCGCGTCTTCGTGCCGGTTTCAACAAATTTCGTACCGGAGGCAGCTATGATCAAGGTATCCCCTTCCATTTTATCGGCAGACTTTGTCAACCTCGAGCGCGACATCCGCGCCCTGACGCCCGCGGGCGCCGACTATGTTCATATTGACGTGATGGACGGCGAATTTGTTCCCAATATTACCATTGGAATTCCGGTTGTCACCGCAATCCGGAAAATCACCGAGCTTCCGCTGGACGTGCATCTGATGATCGACCGCCCGATTCGCTATGTGGACGACTTCTGCAAAGCGGGCGCAGATATCCTGACCATCCATCTCGAAGCGGACACGCCGGAAAACACACGCAGAGCGCTGGAAAACATCCGCGCAAACGGCGTGAAGGCAGCGCTCAGCATCAAGCCGAAGACGCCTGCAGAGGCGGTCGTTCCGTATCTGCCGCTGTGCAGTCTGATTCTGGTCATGACCGTCGAGCCGGGCTTCGGCGGGCAATCGTTCATGCAGGACATGATGCCCAAAGTGCAGGCAATCCGGGGCTGGATCGAAAAAGACAGTCTGGACTGCGAGCTGGAGGTCGACGGCGGCGTCAATGAAACAACCGCCAGAATCTGCACCGCAGCCGGCGCGGATGTTCTCGTTGCCGGCAGCGCCTACTTTAAAGCCCCCGACAAGGCAGCATTTGTCCGGAGCGTCAAGGGCTGAACTTCATTACCCAGATACAAAAAGACCGGCATCCGTTTTGGGATGCCGGTCTTTCTTATTTCAGACGTTCCGAAATTGCACGCGCCGCCTGCACGCCGGAGGCGCCTGCCTGCGCAAGCCCTCTGGTCACGCCCGCGCCGTCGCCCGCCGCGAAGAAGCCGGGAAGCTTTGTCTCCAGATTCTCGTCGAGCTCCAGCCTTGCAGAGTAGAACTTGACCTCCGCGCCGTAAAGAAGCGTATCATAGTTCGCCGTGCCCGGGGCGATTTTGTCGAGCTGATAGATCATCTCAATGATGTTATCGAGCTGCCGCTTGGGAAGCGTCAGCGAGAGGTCGCCCGGAACCGCTGCCGTGAGCGTGGGGCGGACGGTCGACTGCTTCATGCGGTGCTCATTCGTGCGCTTGCCGTCGACCAGATCGCCGAAGCGCTGCACCAGAACGCCGCCTGCGAGCAGGTTGGACAGCGACGCGATGTGCTTGCCGTAGCGATACGGCTCGTTAAACGGCTGCGTGAACCGGTTCGAAACCAGAAGCGCAAAGTTTGTATTCTCGCTGCGAAGCGCGGGGTCTGCATACGAGTGCCCGTTGACGGTGTTGATGCCCTCGACGTTTTCCGCGACGACATGTCCATACGGGTTCATGCAGAACGTGCGCACCTGATCGCCGTACTGCTTGGTCCGGTAAATGAGCTTCGACTCATAGACAACGTTCGTGATATGCTCAAACACCGTCGCCGGAAGCTCAACGCGCACGCCGACGTCGACCTGATTGTTAAGAAGATGCAGTCCCAGATTTTTGCAGACATCGGAGAACCACTCCGCGCCGCTTCTGCCCGGTGCGGCAAGCAGATAGTTGCAGAACAGCTCGTCGCCGTTTTTGAGCGTGATGAGATAGCCTCCGTCGGCTTTTTCGATGTTTGTCGCCGAGGTGTTGAAGCGGAATTCGAGCTTCTCCTTGAGGTCCTCGTAGATATTTTGCAAAATCATGAGGTTTTTCTCAGTGCCGAGATGCTTGCATCTTGCCTGCAGCAGGTGCAGATCATAGCCCAGCGCCCGTCTTGCCAGCGCCTTTGCCTCTGCAGTTTCGGTGGAGTAGACCTCCTCGGTCGCGCCGTGGGCAACGTTGATGGAGTCCACGTACTCGATGAGATTCATGACCGTGCCGGGGTCCATGAAGTCGGTCAGCCAGCCGCCGAAGGCGGTCGT
>DPCD01000022.1:5190-15621 GCA_003516765.1 Clostridiales bacterium
CAGTGGATGCACTCGCGCACCTTGCCGGAGACAATCGGACAGCTTCTGTGGTAGATATCGGGTCCCTGGTCAATTGCCAGCAGCTTGACTCCGGGGGTTAATTTTTCCAGCTCATAGGCAGCGAAGATGCCCGCCTCGCCGCAGCCGAGAATCACAACGTCAAAGCTTTCTCGCATGGTGATGCTCCTTCCAGATTTCTAAAGAATATTTGTAAATTTCCGGTGTTTTTCTTCCGTTTTTCTCGTTTTCTCCAACGGATAGTATAGCAGACGAAGCAAAGCCGTGCAACCTGCCAATTTCCACAGAAAACGCGAAGCATCCTTGCCGGACACTTCGCGTTTTTCATAAGAGAAATTACTTGCAGTTAAGCTTTTTATAAGCTACTCTAATATCGTCTGTGTTTCGCCCGCAGTTTCCGGCTCTTCTGGCACCGGCTTTTCGTGGTGGTAGCTGAGAATCGGAATGCCGTCGGTCACATTGTCGTAGATCGTCTTCATTGCCTCCTCGGGCGTGTTGACGCAGCCGTGCGACCCGGCATAGAGATAGTAGTCGCTGCCGAACTTCGATCGCCAGGACGCATCGTGCAGCCCGTAGAGGTCCGTGATGCTGACCCAGTATTTGACGAACACATGGTAGTCCGGTCCGTCGAGCCAGATATCGGTGGTCTTATAATACGTGTAGTAAAGCCCCGTGATCGTCGGGTGCCCGTCGGGAAGCCCGGTGACGATGTCGGTCGAAACGACCAGATCGCCGTCTTTGTAGAACGTCATCTTCTGGTTCGTGATGTCGACCTCGATGTACGTGTCCTTGATGTCAAACGGCTCGTCGTTTCGCAGGCAGACAATCTCGGGCGTCAGCTCACCCGCGTCCAGTGTGCGCAGCCGCTCGACAAGCTGCTCCGTCAGCGCCTCGCGGTCTACCCGGTAGCTCACGTCCAGGAACTGAATCGGCACATACCCATCGACCTCGGAGTCAAACAGATACTTCGTGTAAGGAATATCGTATGTATCCGCCCAGGCATCGACCAGCGCGCGCACGCCGTCTTCGTCCACCGTCACGCTGCCGTCTTTCTCCAGCGACACAAGTGCCTCCGCCTGCGTCTGCGTGAGCTTCTGCACCGGCTCGTCGAAGGAAAGCTGCGGCGCAGCCTTCGCAAAGTCCACCGTCAGCAAAAATCCGTGCAGCTCGTCTTTGAAGCTCTGTTCGATGTCAAAGCTGGTGTTTTCCGTCGTAACTTCCGGCGCTTCATAGCAATCAACGTCCGTCAGCTCGGCGGTGATCGTCTCGGGCTGCTGTCCGGCGTTCACGACGCCCGTCAGCGCCAGCTCGATGGTATGCCGCACCGCATCGGGCATCAACGTATTGCCGCTTGCCGCTTCTTCGAGCGTAAATTTTCCGTCTTCAAACGCAACATGCGCGTCCTGCGGCGCCTGCCGCTCGATGGCGTTCGCGTCTGCCTCGGGCTTTGCCGTGTCGAGCTGCGTCAGATCGAGCGGTGCATCCAGGGCTTCTGCCGAAGCGCCCGCATGCCACGAAAGCCGCTCGGCAATGCCCAGCGCCTCAAACTCCGCCTCCGGCAGCAGATCGATCTGCGAAAGCCCGTTTGTTGCCGCCGCCTGCGCCGACTGGGAAAGCCCCAGATCTTCGAGCGTATAGCTGCCGATTTCCGCGCCGTTTTCCGTCAGCGCCACGCGCGTTCCGGAAATCCAGTTCATTCGCGCCTCGACCGCGCCTGACAGCGCCGCATGCTCCTGCTTTGCCCGCGCATCCAGCCGCGTCACCGCAAACAGCCCCACGCCCGTCAGCGCCAGCAAAACCGCCAGCACCAGCAGCAAAACCTTCACCGACTTCTTCATTCTCTCTTCTCCCATCCGGTCTCAGCCAGAACATTCGCGCATTATTATACCAGCTTTCGCGCCGATTGCAACCCAAAAAAGCCCGCTTTACGCCAGACACATTGTGCCAGTGCGAAACAAAAACCTCGTAGAGTTTCGCCCCGCAGGGCGAAATAAAATGAAAATCCATTGTATCCGGCGGCTTTGCCGACCGGAACAGGACAGCCGTTGGCAGCTCTGCTGCCTTACGGATGTCGCGTGCCCCTTGCGGGTACAATATTGCTCGCTGAGCCAGTGTGGAATTTTGTCCCTATGGGACAAAATTATGCGCGCAGTCGAGGCGCAGCTCTATTCGGGCGAAAACCTGTTTTCGCCCGAAAAAAAATCACCCGACCGAAGTCGGGTGATTTTTCTAGCTTTTAGCCAACGCGGCCATACTGGCAGTCGTTGTTGCCGGAGTCGGTGATCCACATCTCGAGCATGTTGATGGGGTCGTTGAAGTCGGCGAGCCAGCCTTCACGGCAGAAGTCATAGTTGCCGTTCTTGCGCTCCTCGAGGAAGACGTTCCAGTCCTGAGACTGAATGGTCATGTCGATGCCGATTGCGCCGAGGTCCTGCTGCATCGCTTCCGCGACCGCAATGTGAGCGGTGCCGTTGTTGGTCAGATATTCGACCGAGATCGGGGTCTCTGCGGAGAGCATACCGTCGTCATCAAACTTGTAGCCGGCAGCCTTCAGAAGCGTGCGGGCCTTCTCAAGAGTGCCCTCGTAGTCGTTGTTGATGCCGTAGACATCGAAGTAGCCTTCGTCTTCCACGCTGGACTTGAATACGCCGCCATTGCCGTCAGCCATGCCGAGCGGAATGAAGGAGTTCGCGGGAACCTGACCGGACTGACCGACGTTCTCAACGATATAGTCGCGGTCGATCAGCAGCGAGAACGCCTCGCGCATGCAGGCAGCCTGCTCCGGGGTCTTGTCGGCAAACAGCGGAGACTTGCAGTTGAACGCCGCGTAGTAGGTGCCGAGGTTGTCAACAATGTAGAACTCGGGGTTGTCGAGCAGGGTCTGGATCTCGTCGTTCGGGACAGTGTCGATCATGTCGACGTTGCCCGCGTTGTAAGCGGCGTAGATCGCGGTGTCGTCAGCGGAGAGCATGAACTCGATCTTCTCCAGCTCGACGGAGTCTGCGTCGTACCAGTACGGGTTCTTTTCGTAGGTCATGGAGACGTCATGATCCCAAGCGGTGCAGACGAACGGACCGTTGGAAACGAAGCCCGCGTTCTGGCACCAGCCGCCGGGAGAGGTCTGCCAGTCGGCAAACGCCTCAACTGCAGACTGCTTGACCGGGAAGAAGGTCGGGAACGCCATCAGGTCTTCCATGTATGCGCACGGAGCCGTCAGAACGAATTCGAAGGTGGTGTCGTCCACAGCCTTGACGTTCAGCTCATCGGGGTAGCCCTCGATGCCGGCGAACATGTAGCCGTAGTCGGCAGCGGTCAGAGTAGAAGCAGCGCGCTTCCAGGAGTACTCGAAGTCAGCAGCGGTCAGGTCGCTGCCGTCGGACTACTTCAGACCGTCCTTCAGCGTGACCGTATAGGTCAGACCGTCGTCGGAAACGGTGTAGCCGGTGGCACAGGCGGGCTCGGTCTTGCCTTCTGCGTTGTAGGTGTACAGACCGGAGAATGCAGCGGCAGCCAGGCAGGCGCCGTCAACGGTGGAGTTCAGAGCCGGGTCGAGGTATGCGGGCTCGGAAGCGAGGTTGGCGCGAAGGGTGTCGGAGCCGTTGGTCATCTTGACTTCCTGGAAGAACTTCGTGCCGAACAGGTTTGCGTACATGCCGGTGACGTAGTCCTTCAGCATGTAGATGTCGTTGTAGTAGTAGAACGGCAGGACGCACCAGTTGGACATCAGGATGTCCTCTGCTTCGTGCATCAGCTCGGTGCGGTGTGCAAAGTCGGTCTCGGCTTTGATTTCCGCAATCAGCTCGTCATACTGCGACCAGTCAGCCAGCGGATCGATGAACGCATCGCTGACGAGGGTAGCCGCATCGGGAACTTCTTCCGTATCGGTGGTTTCAGTGGTTTCGGTGGTGGTGCTTTCGGTCGTGCTGGTCTCGGTCTCGGTGCTGGGTGCTTCGGTCTTGGCACAAGCAGCGCAGAACGAAACGATCATCACAGCCACAAGCAGCAGCGCAAGGATCTTTTTCATTTCTTGAACCTCCTGTTTTATTTTGCACTTCTTCCCGCGCCGCCGGTCAGAATCCATCTCGGCGCGCGCAGGTCAAAGAACATTACATCTTTCGCAAGCGGACTGTCCCGCAGCGTTCACCGCATGATACCACGCGACGGTATTTCGCGTCAAGTATCTATCCGGCTTTTTGTACGCTTTGTGTGATTTTCCCGCTTGCTTTTTCTGACTTTTTATGCTTATTTGTTCCAGCACGCCACGAAGTGACCGTCTCCGCGGTCGGTGAGCGCGGGGCACTCTTTGGCACACTGCTCGGTGGCATAGCGGCAGCGGGTGCGGAACGAGCAGCCGGTCGGCATGTTGAGAGGACTCGGCACGTCGCCCTCAAGGACGATGCGCTGACGCGCTCTGGTAATATCGGGGTCCGGAATCGGCACCGCTGACAACAGCGACTGCGTATACGGATGCTGCGGGTTTTCGTTCAGCTCGTCTGCATCAGCGACCTCAACGATCTTGCCGAGGTACATGACCGCAATGCGCTTGGAAATGTGCCGCACGACGAGAAGGTCATGCGCGATGAACAGATACGCCACGCCGAGCTTTTCCTGCAGCTCTTCAAACATGTTGATGACCTGCGCCTGAATGGACACGTCCAGCGCGGAGACCGGCTCGTCGCAGACGATGAACTTCGGGTTCACGGCAAGCGCTCTTGCAATGCCGATTCTCTGGCGCTGACCGCCGGAAAATTCATGCGCGTAGCGCGTGGCATGCTCAGCGTTGAGTCCGACGGTTGCCATGAGGTCCAGGATTTTTTCGCGGCGCTCTTTCCGGTTGGTGTAGAGCTTATGCACATCCAGAGGCTCCCCGATAATATCTTCGACCGTCATGCGCGGGTCCAGAGACGAATACGGGTCCTGGAAGACCATCTGCATCTGCTTGCGCATGTGGGTGATGTTCTTTGCCGTGACGGGTTCGCCGTCGAAGATGACCTCACCTGCCGTCGGCTCATAGAGCCGCAGAATCGTGCGTCCGACGGTCGTCTTGCCGCAGCCGGACTCGCCGACCAGACCCAGCGTCTCGCCGCGCCCGATGGTAAACGACACATCGTCGACAGCTTTCAGGGGCTTCGAGCTCAGAAGACCCGTGCGGACAGGGAAATACTGCTTGAGGTTTTTGACCTCCACTAAGATCTCAGACATTTCCTTCCCCTCCTTCTGCCATCAGCCGGTCACGGATATTGACCCAGCACGCCGCCTTGTGGTTTTCGTTGATCGTCAGCTCGTCCGGATGCTCGGTCAGGCAGATTTTCATCGCCGCGTCGCAGCGCGTGCAGAATGCGCAGCCGGCGGGCAGGTTCAGCATGTTGATCGGCGTGCCCGCAATCGGAACGAGCTTCTTTTTCATGTTGTTGACGTTCGGAATCGACCGCAGAAGCCCCTTTGTGTACTCGTGCTTCGGGTTGTAGAAGATCTCGCGCGCGGTGCCGCGCTCGCAGATTCTGCCGCCGTACATGACGATGATGTTGTCGCACATATCGGCAATGACGCCGAGATCGTGCGTGACAAGAATGACTGCCATGCCGAGCTTTTTCTGCAGATCCTGCATCAGTTCGAGGATCTGCGCCTGAATGGTCACGTCAAGCGCCGTCGTCGGTTCGTCGGCAATGAGAATGTCGGGCTCGCAGGCAAGCGCCATCGCGATCATGACTCTCTGCCGCATGCCGCCGGACAGCTCAAACGGATACTGCTTGATGCGCTTTTCCGGCTCGTTGATGCCGACCAGCTCGAGCATTTCGATGGCGCGTTCGCGCACCTGCTTGCCGCGGCGGTTCGTGTGCAGGCGGATTGCCTCGCCGAGCTGGCTGCCGATTGTGAAGACCGGGTTCAGGCTCGTCATGGGGTCCTGGAAGACAATCGAGCAGCATTTGCCTCTGAAGTGGCTCATCTGCTTTTCCGACCACGTCGTCAGATCCTCGCCCTTGTAAAGAATATGTCCGCTCTTGATTCTGCCGTTGTCCGCCAGAATCTGCATCACGGAGTATGCGGTGACGGATTTGCCGGAGCCGGACTCGCCGACAATGCCGAGAATTTCGCCGGGGTTGAGGTTAAACGATACACCGTTGACAGCCTGTACCTCGCCGGAGTCCGTGCGGAACGTCGTGTGCAGATCCTGCACGCTCAGAAGATATTGTTCACTCATGGCGCTCACCTCTTCAGCTTCGGGTCGAACGCATCGCGAAGACCGTCGCCCAACAGATTCAGGCTCAGCACGATCAGACAGATCATCAGAGCCGGGAAAATCAGCTTATACGGATAGGTCTGAAGCCCCTGACGCGCAGAGTTTGCAAGAGAGCCCAGAGACGGCATCGGCGCGTTGACGCCGAGACCAATGAAGCTCAGGTAGCTCTCGGTGAAGATTGCCGACGGAATCTGCAGCGCCGTCGAGACAATGATAACCGAAAGACAGTTCGGCAGGATGTGCTTGCGGATGATCCAGCCGGGCTTTGCGCCGATCGAGCGCGCAGCAAGCACGAACTCGTTTTCCTTGATCGAGAGAATCTGACCGCGGATAAGGCGCGCCATACCGACCCAGTAAAGAAGTCCGAAGACGATGAACATGGAAACCATGTTCGAGCCGAGCTTTGCAAGCGCCGAGCCTGCCGGGAACGTCAGCGTCTGGTTGAGAACCGTCGCCAGCAGGATAATGACCAGCATATCGGGAAGCGAATAGATGATATCGACGAAGCGCATGAGAATCAGGTCGACGCGCCCACCGGCGTAGCCCGAGACGCTGCCGACAATCATGCCGATGATCAGCACGATGATGCTCGCGAAGAAGCCGACGACGAGCGAAATTCTCGTGCCGTAGATCACGCGGATGAAGTAGTCGCGGCACTGCTCGTCGGTGCCCATGATGTGCGGGAAGCGCGTGCCGCCCTCGTCGATGTATTTCTGCTCCGCCTTGCTGTAGGTGAACGGCGCGAGATTCTTTGCGCCCTTGTCGCGCTTGCCGTTGACCGAGAGGATTTCCTCATAGCCGTAGGGCACGATCATGGGAGCGACGATGATCGTCAGGATGATTGCCGCAAGGACAACGATACTCAGCACCGCCAGCGGGTTTTTGAAGAGCTTGCGCATACCGTCTTTGAAGAAGGACGTGCTTTCGCTCATGACGTCCTGCTGCCGCTTTTCCTCGTCCGTCGCTCTTTCGAACTTCGAAAGGTCGATCTGGGCGCTCAGAATCTGCTTTTTGGGCGTCTTGTTGGGATCAAAATTTTCCATATCGCGTCCTCCCTTCTCAGTCGAATTTGATGCGCGGGTCTACGAGCTTGTACAAAAGATCGCAGATCAGGTTCGCCACGACCATCAGCGTTGCCAGGAAGATGGTCGTCGCCATGATCATGGTATAGTCGCGGTTGGTAATGGCGCTGACAAACTTGCTGCCGATGCCGCCGACGGTGAAAATGGTCTCAATGACCATCGAGCCCGTGATGATGTAGGCAATCTGCGGACCGGCGTACGTAATGACCGGAAGCAGAGAGTTTCGCAGCGCGTGCTTGAAGATGACCTTCCACTTCGCCACGCCCTTTGCCTTTGCCGTGCGGATGTAGTCCTGGCTCAAAGCGTCCAGCATGCTGGACTTGGAAAGTCTCGTGACATACGCCATCGGATAAGCCGAAAGCGCGATGACCGGCAGAAGATAATTGGGCTGGTTGGGGTCCCAGACCGGGAACCACGCAAGCCTGATGCAGAACACCAGAAGCAGCAGCGTTGCCAGCACGAAGCTCGGCACCGCCGTAAAGAGCGTCGAGAAGAACACGATGATACGGTCGGGAAGCTTGTTGCGCATCAAAGCGGCAAAGCTTCCGAACACCGTGCCGCACAGCAGCGCCACGGCAATTGCCATCAGACCGAGCTTTGCCGAAATCGGGAACGACTCGGCGATAATTTCGGTGATGTTGCGTCCGTTTTTGAGGGACACGCCGAAGTCTCCGTGCAGCAGGTTCTTCATATATAGAAGAAATTGCTCCGGAACCGGCTTGTCCAGATTGTAGCGCCGGTTCAGCGCCTCAATGGTCGCCTCGCTCAGCGCTTTCTCCCGGTTGAACGGACCGCCTGGGATCGCGTTCATAACGAAAAATGTGATGGCACATATGATAAATACCGTCAGAATGGCAAGTAAGATGCGTTTGACAATATATCTGCCCACATTCTTCACTCCCTTCTGTTGTTTTGTTTTCTTTTCAGCCCGGTCTGCCGGAAACCGGCGGATCAGGGTGTTCTGTTTATTATAACGGTTTGGCGCGGTTTGGTCAATCCTTTTTCGTCTGCCGGCGACATTTTCTAAACGCAGCGTCTGCATTTCCCCGCTCCGGCGGCTAAAAGCTTTCTCATTTTCTCACATTTTCGAAGAATCTCCATGTTCTTCCAGACATACAGCCGTCCATATAGGAGGAACACGGAACCATTTCCCCGCGCCTGGCATATACTGATGGATACAGGAGGCGATGATATGGATGCACAGGGCACCGTTGTGGTGCGTCTTTCCACTTCCAGCGCCAGAATTCCCCTACAGGGCGCAACGGTTACCATCACAAAGCGGCTTCCGGGCAGCAAAACGCAGCTGCTTGCCGTGCGCGTGACGAACTTCGACGGGCTGACGGACCCCGTCGCCATCGAAACTCCGCCGATGGCAGAAAGCCGGAGCTACCAGAATACCTCCGTCCCCTACGCCGTCATTGACATCCGCGCCGAGCATTCGGGCTTCGACCGCGTGATTGTGCAGAACGCGCAGGTCTTTCCGGATACCGAAACCCGGCAGGAGCTCTCGCTCATTCCGACGCCGGAGCTTCCAAGCTCCTTCGACCGCACCGAAACGTTCGTCGTTCCGCCGCAGAATCTGTCGTGAGGTGAAGCCATGCCGACCTCTGTCATCCCCTACATCCCCGAGACCATCGTCGTCCATCTGGGCGCACCGACCGCATCCGCGGCAAATGTCACCGTTCCTTTCACCGACTATGTCAAAAACGTCGTCTCCAGCGAAATCTACCCCACCTGGGAGCCCGCAGCGCTGGAGGCAAACACGCTGGCGATCATTTCCTTCGCCCTCAACCGCTACTATACCGAGTATTACCGCAGCCGCGGCTACGATTTTGACATCACGTCCTCCACTGCCATCGACCAGAAGTACATCGAAGGGCGGAACATCTATGAAAACATCTCCGTCCTCGTCGATGAAATCTTCGACCGGTATCTGCGGCGCGAGGGCTTTGTCGAGCCGCTGGCGGCAAAGTTCTGCAACGGCGTCACGACCACGTGCGAGGGCCTCAGCCAGTGGGGCTCACAGTATCTTGCCGAGGGCGGCGCGGACGCTTTTTCGATTCTGCGCTCGTACTACGGCAATATTGAGCTGGTCACGAACGCGCCCGTCCAGGAGCCGTCGCCGTCCTACCCCGGCACGCCTCTGCGCCGGGGCGATACAAATGCCGACGTGGCGCTGGTCCAGTTCATGCTCAACCGGAATTCCCAGAACTACCCTGCCATTCCGAAGCTCACGGTCGACGGCGTGTTCGGCGCGGCAACAGAGGAATCGGTCCGCGCGTTCCAGTCGATCTTCGATCTGGCGTCCGACGGCATTGTGGGTCCCGCGACGTGGTACCAGCTGGTTCTGCTCTACGTCGCCGTACAGCGGCTCTCCGAGCTTCGGTCTCTGGGGCAGACCTATACGCGCTACAACTGGGAGCTGCCAGAGCCGCTCTCTGTCGGCGATACCGGAAGCCGGGTCACGTTTTTGCAGTATGTCCTGTCCGTTCTCGCCGCGTTCATTCCGTCCATTCCCGCCGCTGATATCACAGGCACCTACACCGAAAATACCCAGGAGTCGGTGCGCGCCTTTCAGGATTTTGCCGGGCTTTCCCCCACAGGCTCGATTGACGACGCAACCTGGAACGCCCTTTACGCGCAGTATGCCGGCATCCGGCAGGAGGTTCTGTCCGATGGCGAGCTGTTTCCGATTACAGAGCTGGAAGATCCGGAGGCAACCCCTGTCTTTGCCTCCGATGCGCCTGCCGCGCCGCCCGCTTCCATCTTCCCGCAGCCGCCCACCGGAGAAGCGGCGCAGCGCTATTCCGACACATCGCGATTTCTGCAATACCCCGCCGGAGGCTTTGCCCCCGGACAGCAGGACGAGGAGGGACCCGTATGATTCTGCCGGAGGACTACATCAACCGCCCCGTGCGCAGTCTGCAGACGATGCTGCGGGTGCTGTCAACGATTTTCCCGGCGCTTTTGAACGTCAACCCCGACGGCATCTATGGAGAAAGCACAAAAAATGCCGTCTCCGCTTTTCAGCGCTTCGCGCATCTGCCCGCGACGGGAATTGCCGAAACCGAAACCTGGAACGCGCTTGCC
>DPCD01000022.1:15947-16288 GCA_003516765.1 Clostridiales bacterium
CCGGGCGAACGGAACCTGCATGTCTATCTCGTGCAGGCAATACTGCAGGCGCTCGGGCAGTGCTACGCAAACGCAAGCCCTCCCGCCGTCACAGGTGTTCTGGACGCTTCCACGCAGCGCGCCGTGCGGAGCTTGCAGGCGCTGTTCGGTCACGAGCAGACCGGCGTCATTGACCACCGCTTCTGGGCGTATCTCACGCGGCTTTACACCCTCTCGGCAGGCGACGGCACACAAGGCGCTCCTTCCGCATCGTCCGCAGTAAACTATCTTCTCTGAGCGCAAAAGCGGCATGGACTTTCGTCCATGCCGCTTTGTATTTGGGGGTTTTACTCGACGGTAAC
>DPCD01000161.1:0-537 GCA_003516765.1 Clostridiales bacterium
AAGAAAATGGTTGAAACGGTCATAAAGCCAAGACCGCCGAGCTGAATCAGCAGGATAATCACGACCTGCCCGAAGGTACTCCAGTAGGTGCCGGTATCCACCTGAATGAGTCCCGTCACGCACGTGGCGGAGGTTGCGGTAAAAAGCGCCGTTAAAAAGCTCGTCGGTTCACCGGACTTTGCACACACTGGAAGGCAGAGAACTGCGCTTCCCGTCAGCACCAGCGCCAGGAACACCAGCACCACAATCTGCGGCGGACGCATCCGGCGAAACGGTTTTTGAATCGAGGCGGCAAGCGCCTGCAAGCGTTCAGACAAATGAGAAGCCTCCCACACAGCGCCATACCTGGCGCGCTACATTATAATAAGAATTACGCCGATCTGATGCTTCATTCTACCATTGCAGCATTAGAATATCAAGTCTCCGCGAAAAAAAGCGGAAAAGACACTGCAAAAACCCGGAGACAGGATCTGTCTCCGGGCTTTCTCAGCAGTAGAAGTCCTTGATTTTTTTTGCGCGCGACGGATGGCGCAGCTT
>DPCD01000161.1:882-1013 GCA_003516765.1 Clostridiales bacterium
ATGCCGAAGCGCATCTTGAGCACGTCTGCCTCGCGCTCGGTCAGCGTGCCGAGAATCTCGGCAAGCGCCTCTGCCAGCAGCGCGTTGGATGTTGCGTCGGCAGGACCCGGCGTGTTGTCGTCTTCGACGAA
>DPCD01000161.1:1332-5760 GCA_003516765.1 Clostridiales bacterium
AGCTCCTGCACGAGCTTGCGGTTGCAGCGCGTCGCCTTGTTGATCACCTCTACCATATGCACCGGCACGCGGATGGTGCGCGCCTGATCGGCGATGGCGCGGGTAATTGCCTGCCGGATCCACCAGGTTGCATATGTAGAGAATTTGTTTCCCTTTGTATAGTCGAACTTGTCGACTGCACGGATCAAGCCCGTATTGCCTTCCTGAATCAGGTCAAGAATATGAAGCCCGCGTCCGGAGTATTTCTTCGCAATCGACACGACCAGACGAAGGTTTGCCTCCGTCAGCTTGTCCTTCGCCGCCTTGTCGCCCTCGCACACGCGCTTTGCCAGCTCCATCTCCTCGTCTGCCGTCAGAAGCCGGACCTGCCCGATTTCCTTGAGGTACATGCGCACCGGGTCGTCGAGGTTATACTCTGCCGCCAGCTCCACGGGGTCGATCAGCTCTTCCTCTTCGTCTCCCATGGGGATATCGCCATCGCCCATGCCCATGCCGTCGTCATCGGCGTCGTCGAGATCGATTTCCAGCTCCGGGCTGACAATCTGGATGCCCATTGCGTCGAACGTGTCGTAAATATGTTCAATCTTTTCTACCGGAAGATCCAGCTTCTCAAGCTGTGCGGTCAGCTCCGTCGCCTGAATGCTGCCCTCGCTCTTTGCCTTTGCAATCAGCGCGCTGACGGCTGCCATGGCGTCTTCTGCCGGAACCTTCGTATTCTTTGCATTTGCCATCTATGCTCATCCTCATTCAATGCGGTATCCCGCGCGAAACAAACACTTTTCGCGCAACCAATTCATTATATACCACAAACCGCTTTTTTGACAAGCGGTTTTCGAAAAATTCTACTCTCTTTTTCTGCTTTTTCAGGCGCACAAAATCAGGATGCCCCGATTTTCGCGGGGCATTCCGATTTATGCTGCATTTTTTGTGTACGGCGCTCAGATTTCCATGATCACGGGAAGGATCATCGGATTACGCTTGGTGGTCTTGAAAAGATAGCCGGAGAGGTCACTCTTGATGTTCGCCTTCAGCGCGCTCCAGTCGCGTGTGCCGCCGGCAAGGCAGCGGTCAATGGCGTGCGCTGCAATGACGCGCAGTTCTTCCATGAGATTTTCTGATTCTTTGACGTAGACAAAGCCGCGCGTGATGATATCGGGACCTGTGATGACGCTGCCGTCTTCACTCGAGAGGTTCACAACCACGACCAGCATGCCGTCCTGCGCCAGATGCTTGCGGTCGCGCAGAACAACACTCCCGACGTCGCCCACGCCCGTACCGTCAACGAGAATCTTACCGGCGGGAACCGTGCCGCCCCACTTGCAGGTCGCCTTCGTCAGCTCGAGCACCTTGCCGATGTCCGAGATGAAGATATTCTTTGCGTCCATGCCGAGCGACTGCGCAAGCCGCGCATGCGCCTGCAGATGGCGCTGCTCGCCGTGGAGCGGAATGAAAAAGCGCGGATGCAGCAGCGCGTGCATGATCTTCAGCTCCTCCTGGCAGGCGTGACCGGAGACGTGCAGACCCTCGAGCTTGTCGTAGATGACCTCCGCCCCCTTGCGGTAGAGCTCATTGATGATCTTGCTGATGGACTTTTCATTGCCTGGAATGGCGGAGGCGGAGATGATCACGCGGTCGCCTGCCTGAATTTCCACCTGCCGGTGCCCGGAGAACGCCATGCGGTAGAGCGCGGACATGTTTTCACCCTGTGAGCCGGTTGAGACAATGACAATCTTGTCCTTCGGCAGCGATTTGATGGCGTTGATGTCGACGAGCGTATTGTTGGGAATTTTGAGATAACCGAGGTCTGTCGAGACCTTCAGGATGTTTTCCATGCTGCGTCCGGTGACGGCAACCTTGCGCCCGTGCTTGTGCGCGACGTTGAGAAGGCTCTGCAGCCGGAAGGCATTGGACGCGAATGTGGTAACGATGATTCTCTGGCGGCAGCCGGAGAACTGACGGTCGAAGCTGTCGGTGACGCTGCGCTCCGAGGGCGTAAAGCCCGGACGCTCGACATTTGTCGAATCGCACAGGAAGGCAAGCACGCCCTCTTTGCCGAGCTGACCGAAGCGCGTCAGATCGATCATGCCATCCTCCGCCATGGCGTCGATTTTGAAGTCGCCGGAGAAGACCAGCGTGCCGACCGGGGTTTTGACCGCGAACGCGACAGCGTCTGCAATTGAATGGTTGACGTGGATAAACTCCACCTGAAAACAGCCTGCTTTGACGGTCTCGCCCGCCTCGTGGGTGAAGAGCTTGACCTTGCGCTCCAAATGATGCTCCTCAAGCTTGAGCTTGACAAGCCCGGCAGTGAGCCTCGTGCCGTGGATGGGGCAGTTGAACTGCTGCATGGCATAGGGAATGCCGCCGATGTGGTCCTCATGACCGTGGGTCAGGAACATGCCGCGGATTTTTTCCTGATTCTTGACAAGGTACGTCATGTCCGCAATGACAAGGTCAACGCCGTACATGTCGTCTTCGGGAAAGCCGAGACCGCAGTCAATGATGATGATATCCTTGCCGTATTCCAGAACGGTCATATTCTTGCCGATTTCGTTGAGTCCACCGAGGGGAATGATCTTTAATTTTTCAGCCAAGTGATAAATACCTCTTTTCAGAATTTTTCAAAATTTCGTTGGAAATGCCCGATTACAGGGGCTGTTTGTGTAAAATTACGCGCAGAAATCGCGCAGCAATGCGGGCGCAGGCAATACCTGTGCCCTTCCCGCCGGGTGCGGGAGACATGATTGGGACGCCGTGCAGACACCGGATGGACGCACAAAGCCGCGCGGACCGCGCAGCATCTCCAGCCCCGTCTCGCCGGATTTCTGCCGCTGCCGTCTGCGAACGCCGCACTTTCCTGCGCAGCTTCGGCTGCCCCAACGCCCCGGGCATACCGCAAGCAGCGCCTTACAGCTGTCTGCAACTGGGATTCATTCCGTTCTGTGCCGCCCGGAAAAATGTCTTCCGGATGGGCACACGTTTCATGCTATGGGATAGTATAGCACAGGTCTTTCTAAAAGTATACAAATTTTTTATCATTTTTTTGTCGAATCCGCAAAAAGCGCCGGAGACCCGCTGCCCCGCTGTCATGCGGCACGGGCAGGAAAGTTTGTCCGTGCAACTTGTAAAGGCGGGAAAGATTTGCTATAATATAAAAACCTATTTGCACGAGGAGGCGCGGTGCGCATGAACAAGCATGTCTCAAAGCTCTTACAGCCCGGCGTTTTCTGGTATTGCCTGGTTCTGCTTGCGTTTGCGGTTGCCGCCGCACTTCTGGACCAGTATTATCTGGCGGCAGGCGAGCTGATTGTGACGGTAATCGCCATGGTCGTCAGCCGGCTTCTGTTCATCCGCCGCAGAAACGCGCTCATGCAGTACGTGCAGAGCGCGACCGATGCCGAGGGCATCTCGGTGCATGCCGGCTCTCCGTTTCCGATGGCGGTCATCCGCCTGCCGGAGGGCGAGATCATCTGGGGAAACGACGGCTTCTACGCCATCACGGGTTTGTCAGACGGCTGCCGGTATCAGACGCTCGAGTCTGTTGTGCCCGGCTTTACCACCGGGTGGCTGCGCGAGGGGCGAAACGAGCTTCCGGGCGATCAGCTGATCGGCACGCGCCGCTACCGCATCTACGGAAACTACGTCCGCTCCGAAGACGACGCGACGACCGTGCGTCTGGCAACGATTTTCTTTGCCGATATGACGGAGATGTTCAACGTACGCGACGAGTTTTTACGCACGCGCCCCATCACCGCGGTCATTCTCATCGATAACTATGACGAGCTTATGAGCAACCTTCCGGATTCGACCATCTCCAAGCTCGACGCGCAGATCAACGAAGCCGTCTCCGGCTGGGTCACGGGGCTTCACGCGCTGTGCCGTAAGATTGAGCGCAACCGGTATCTGCTGCTGTTTGAAAGCAAGGATTTGTCGCGCCTGCAGGAAGGCAAGTTCTCAATTCTCGACGCCATCCGCGCCGTGACAAATCCCGCGGGCGTCAATGCAACCATTTCGCTTGGCATCGGCAAGGACGGCAGCTCGTTCGAGGAAAACTATTCTTTTGCCAATCTGTCCATTGAAATGGCGCTTTCGCGCGGCGGCGATCAGGCAGTCATCAAGGACCGCTACAATTTCACCTTCTACGGCGGCAGAACCAAGGAAACCGAACGCCGCACCAGAGTCAAATCGAGAGTCGTCGCAGGTTCCTTGTCCGAACTGATTTCTCAGTCGAGCAAGGTCTTCGTCATGGGGCACAAGATGGCAGACCTGGACGCGCTGGGCGCGGCGGTCGGCATCAGCTGCCTGTGCCGCAAGCGCGGCAAAACCGCGCAGATCGTGATCGATCTGGAGAAAAACGCCTCGCAGAGCCTGCTTGCCGAGCTGAAAGCATCGAACGATTTTTCCGGCGTCTTTGTTTCGTGCGAGGAC
>DPCD01000077.1:0-656 GCA_003516765.1 Clostridiales bacterium
TGTGTTCGATTGTATGCGGTTCGCCCTTATTATAAGAAGTGCGCCGCGTTTCGTCAAGCTTTATTTTTGCCGCATTCTCCAAAAGCCGCGGAATTTTTTTGAATGCCCTCTTGCAAAAGGCGGAAAAACCGATATAGTAGTATCTGCTGACCTCCTGTGGAGGACACAGCCAGAAAGGAGCGATTATATGAAGCATACGCTGTTTCGCGAGAGTTCCATGACCGAAGGACCGGTTTTGCAGGGCATGCTTGCCTTCTTCCTGCCTATCATGCTCGGGACGCTGCTGCAGCAGCTGTATTCTGCGGTCGACGCGGTGGTCCTCGGGCAGTTTGTCGGAAAAACCGCGCTGGCAGCGGTCGGCGGGTCCGACATTGTTCTGATCAACCTCATTGTCAATTTCTTCGTCGGCTTATCCTCCGGCGCGTCGGTCGTCATTTCGCAGCACGCGGGCGCGCAGGAGCATGCGCAGGTGAGCCGGGCTGTCCATACGGCGGTCTTCCTTGCCATCATCGTCGGCGCGCTGACGATGCTTCTGGGCATGTTCGGAGCGCCGCTGCTGCTGCCGGCACTCAGTACGCCCAAGGACACGCTGCAGTATTCCAAAGACTATCTGGTCTGGTATTTTGCGGGCATGATTCCGTCCATGATCTACAACA
>DPCD01000077.1:882-5361 GCA_003516765.1 Clostridiales bacterium
CCGTCCATGATCTACAACATGGGAAGCGGCATTCTGCGCGCGCTGGGAGACTCCAAGCGCCCGCTGCTGTTTCTCGTGGTCTGCACGATTGTCAACACCATCCTCGACCTGTTCTTTGTCGCCGTTCTGAAGCTGGAGGTTGCGGGCGCGGCAATTGCGACGAGCCTGTCACAGCTCATCTGCGCGTGGCTGGTCATCCGCACCTTGCAGCGCGCGCACGGAGACTACCGCCTGGACCTCAAAAAAATCCGCCCGGACGGGTGGCTGCTCAAGCGCATGCTCGTCATCGGGCTTCCCGCCGGCATTTCCAGCGTGCTTTATAACATTACGAACGTCTATGTCCAGAAGGCAATCAATCTGCTCGGCACGGACACGGTCGCGGCGTGGTCGGTCTACTGGAAGCTCGACGGCATCTTCTGGCCGATTTCCAACGCCATCGGCATTGCCGTCATGACCTTCGCGGGACAGAACTACGGCGCGCGGAAAAAAGACCGGATTCTGCAGACCATGCACGTCGGCATCGCGCTGCACCTTGCGATGTGCGCGCTGATCGGCGGGTTCATCTACTTCACGCGCGACTGGACGATTCGTCTGTTCAACTCTGACCCCGCAGTCGTCGAGCAGGGGCGCGTGATCATCACCTATCTTGCCCCGTGCTACTTCCTGTTCTCGGCGACGGAGGTGCTGTCTTCCATGATGCGCGGCGTCGGAAATGCGGTCAAGCCCACAATCATCACGCTCTTCGGCGCGTGTGTGCTGCGGCTGATTCTGCTGTTCACCATGACCTTCCCGCACCTGAGCAATCTCACCATCGCCCTGTGTTACCCCATTACCTGGACGGCAGCGTCCGTGATGTTCCTGCTCTACTACAAATTCGGCAAATGGCTGCCCGCCTACCCGCAAAAGCAGCCGGACATCGGCTGACCGATAGAAAATCCTCCGCAGACCTGATCTGCGGAGGATTTTTGTGTTATGGATTCGGGACGGTAAGGCTGTCTCTTGCCGTCCAGTTTACGCCCTCGCCGGTTTTCTCTAACGTGAGCGTGTAATCATACTCCGCTGCGTCGTCCGTTTGCAGGCGGAACGTCACCGCGCCGTCTCCGAGATAGGCAAAGCCTGCGTCCTGCGCCGTTTTTGCCACAGGTCCTGCGCAGTAGGAATATCCGTCTTCGTCAAAGAAGCGCACAAGCGTGGATTCCTTGCCGTCCCAGTACAGCGCCGCGCCGACGCAGCCGTTCGCCCTGTCCGGCGTAACGAGGCAGTCGATGAACACCCAATCCGGCTCCTGTATGTTCTGATACATCCGGCGAATATCTTCCTGCGTCCATTCGTATTCCGGCTCGGCGGGTTTTTCCTGCCCTTCCGGGGTCTGCGCCGGAGCGGACTGCTCCGAGGACAACGCCAGGACGGATGATACCGCTACCGGGCTGGGCTCTGCGGGCTTTGCGCAGGCAGCAAGACCGAAAATCAGCGCCGCCAGCAAAATAACAAGCTTTCGTCTTCTCATAAGCTGCCCTCCCGTGCGCCGGTTACGTCTCGTCCTGCCCGGATTGCGCCCCATCGGGGTCTGGGAACCAGGTGAACATGCGGGGATTGTTTTCGATCGAATCCGGGTCGATGCCGTTTGCCTCGCACCATCGGAAAAACGCATGCTTCAAAAAGGGATTGAGGTTCTGCATCGCGCTGTAGAGATTGATCTCATCCTTACCGACGAACAGAATCGTGTTGATGCCGCCGCGCGTCATGACGCTGCGCTGCCCGCGAATGTCCTTGTAGCGGTATTCTTTTTTGCCGCCGTGAAGGGTTTTATACAGAAAGCCGTCTTCCCCGTAGTAGATGGAAACGGAGAAGTATGTAACAAGCAAAAACGCTCCCATCAGCATCGCGCCCACGCAGCAGATGGTCAAGAGCGTGTCGCCCTCCTCCGGCATCCAGAATAAAAGCGCCATCAGCGGGAACACCAGAAGCAGGACGCCGAAGACAGCGCTCTTGCGCGGCGGGCGGACGACGGTTTTGCTCTTTTCCAGCTCGTGCTTCGGAAAGAGCTTCTGGATCAGCTTGTCAATGAGAAAGCAGATCAGGAAAATAACCGCGCAGAAGCCGAGCAGAAGGACGTATTTCATTCGTCCACCTCGGCAGAGATCACCGCGTCGACCGGAATATCGTAGTCATCCGTTTCCAGATGGTCGAACATCTGAAAGCCGTAGCACAGCGCGAGCGTCGGGTGCGCCGGATGCGCGGCGAGGAACTTATCATAGAACCCGCCGCCGTAGCCGCAGCGGTGCCCCTCGGGGTCAAAGGCGAGCCCCGGCATCAGCACCAGCGCCGTCTCGTCGTCCGCCTCAGGCTCGTCTGCAATCGGCTCGGGGATGTTATACGCCCCGGGCGCGACGGCGCTCAAATCGTCCAGCCACAGAAATTTCATCGTATCGCCATACACCTTCGGCACGGCGACGCGCTTTCCATCGAGCTGCGCCTGCCGGAGCATCGGCACGGTGCGCACCTCCTGATTGTACGGCAGATACCCGTAGACGCTCTTCGCCTGCTGATAGAGCGGGTGCGCGCGGAACAGCGCTGCAAGCTTTTCGCTGCAGGCGTCGATCTGCGCATTTGTCATGGCGCGCTTTTGGGCGCGAATGACGGCGCGAAGCTCCTTTTTATCCATGGTTTTCCTCCTGTCTGGCTCTGTTTTTCTTTCTATTTTAGTACACCTGCCGCCGTTCGTCAATGCGGGAAACGGTTATAATACACACCGGGAGAAAGGCTTGTGCCGGAAAGGGCGGCAAGCTCGGAAACGGTGCAGAACTCAAAGCCCCGCGCGCACATCGTGTCGATGAAGGAAAGCGCGCACGAAACGGAGTGCTCCGTCAGATCGTGCATCAGGACGATATCGCCCGCCTGCGTGTGGGAAAGCAGGTATGGCAGCACCTGTGCGGCTTGGTTTTTATCCCAGTCGTGCGGGTCCACGGACCAGAAAATGACGGATAGCCCCAGCTCCTTCGACGCCTCCAGAAGATCGGCAGAGTAAAGCCCTCCCGGCGGGCGAAACAGCCTTGCCGTCACGCCGGTCGCCTCGGTGAGTTTTCCCATGCACTCGGTCAGATCTTCCAGCGCCTCCTGCTTTGTCATGTGCTGCATATAATCGTGCCGGTCGGAGTGAAGCCCCAGCTCGTGCCCGTCCTCTGCCATGCGCTGCGCAAGCTCGGGGTACTGCGCAATGCGGTAGCCGCAGAGAAAAAACGTCGCGTGGACATTCCGCTGCGCAAGCCCGTCCAGAAGCTGCTGCGTGATTTCGCCCGAGGGTCCGTCGTCGAAGCTCAAGGCGATATAGCCCTTCGTTTCGCGCGTGTTTCCCGCCTGCGCGGCACTCGCGCAGGAAAAGAAAAGCGCCAGTGCCAGTACCAGCGCCGCGATTCGTTTCACAGCCATCGCTCCTCTGCGTAGAAATCCGTAGTAGTATGCGCAAAACGGGCGCGGATATTTGACGGCGGGGCGAAAATGGAGTATGATGTAGTTGTAAAACTTTGCCCGCAAAGCTGCGGGCGTATGTGAGGAATCTATGCTGGAAAAATTACGACTGGTTGAAGAACGATATCTCGAGATGGCAGAGCGCGCCGGGCAGCCGGACTTTTACGCCGACCCGAAAGCCGCGTCAAAGCTCCTGCGCGAACAGAAGCGCCTCGAGCCGATTGTCACTGCCTATCGCAGCTACCGCAAAACAGAGCAGGAAGCGCAGGACCTGCGCGGCATGCTGGATGCGGGCGGTCTGGACGCGGAGCTGAAGGAGCTTTGTCAGGAGGAATACACCGCCTGCAAGAAAAAGCTGGAAACGCTCGAGCAGGAGCTCAAAATTCTGCTGCTGCCGCGCGACCCGAACGACGACAAGAGCGTCATTGTGGAAATCCGCGGCGGCGTCGGCGGCGAGGAGAGCGCGCTGTTTGCCCACAGCCTGTACCGGATGTATACCATGTACGCGCAGTCGAAGGGCTGGAAGGTGACGTTACTCAACTACAACGAAACGGAGCTCGGCGGCGTGAAGGAAGCAGATTTTGAAATTGACGGCGACGGGGCATACTCGCGTCTCAAATTCGAGTCCGGCGTCCACCGCGTGCAGCGCGTGCCGGAAACCGAGTCCGGCGGCAGAGTCCACACCTCGACCGCGACCGTCGCGGTGCTTCCCGAGATGGAAGAGGCGGAGGTCGATATCCGCCCCGAGGATATCGAAATGCAGGTTTTCCGGTCCTCCGGCGCCGGCGGGCAGCACATCAACAAAACGTCCTCCGCGGTCCGGCTGATTCACAAGCCGTCGGGGATTGTTGTTTCCTGCCAGGAGGAGCGCTCACAGGTCCAGAATCGCGAAAAGTGCATGCAGATGCTCGCCTCCAAGCTGTATGAAATTGAGCAGGAGCGCATCAACTCCGCCGTCACCAGCGAGCGCCGCAGCCAGGTCGGCACCGGCATGCGCAACGAGCGCATCCG
>DPCD01000077.1:5605-14332 GCA_003516765.1 Clostridiales bacterium
CACCGCATCGGGCTGACGCTCTATAAGATCGACGCGATCATGGACGGCAATCTCGACGAGCTGATTGACGCGCTCGTTACCGCCGATCAGGCGGAAAAGCTCCAGTCGAGCCAGAGTGACACATAATTTTCCAAAAAGAAGGAATTTCATGAATACGATTTACTTTGATGCGCTGACGCCGGAAGCCGTCCGGCAGGCGGCGGAGATTATCACGCGCGGCGGTCTTCTCGGCATTCCGACCGAGACGGTCTACGGGCTGGGCGCAAACGCACTGAACGAAGAGGCAGTGCTTCATATCTTCGAGGCGAAGGGGCGCCCGCAGGATAACCCCCTGATCATCCACATTCCGGACGCTTCCTGGCTGGCGCGCTACTGCGAAGATGTGCCGGACGCGGCGTACCGGCTGGCAGAGCGCTTCTGGCCCGGACCTCTGACCATGATTCTGCCGCGCAAGAAACTTGTCCCGCTGCGCACGACGGGCGGTTTGGAAACCGTCGGCGTCCGCTGCCCGGACCATCCGGTGACGCTCGCTGTCATCCGCGAGGCAGACGTTCCCATTGCCGCGCCCTCCGGCAATACCTCCGGCAGACCCAGCCCCACCTGCGCCGGCGATATGCGCGAGGACATGGACGGCAAAATCGACGCGATTTTTGACGGCGGACCCTGCCGCGTGGGCGTGGAGTCGACGATTATCGATCTCACATGCCAGCCGCCGCGTCTTCTTCGTCCGGGCGGGCTGCCGCTCGAAGCACTGCAGGAGGTGCTCGGCGAGGTCGCGGTCGACAAGGCGGTCGTGAGTTTACTCAAAGACGGCGAAAAGCCCAAAGCGCCCGGCATGAAATACCGCCACTACGCACCCAAAGCGCCCGTCACCGTCTTCACGGGAGACCCCGCAAAAAGCGCGCAGTACATCAAAGACCACCTGCCGGAAACTGCGGGCGTGATCTGCTTTTCCGAGTTTACCGGGCTGTTCCCCGGGCATATCATCCACGACCTCGGTCCGGTCGGCGATAAGGCGGAGCAGGCGCGCCGGGTGTTTGACGCGCTGCGCGAGTTTGACCACGAATCGGTCGCGGAAATTTACGCCCAGTGCCCGGACGCGGCAGGGCTTGGGCTTGCCATCGGAAACCGGCTCAAGAAGGCGGCAGGCTTCCATGTCGTCGAGGTGTAGCATGAAAACGATCGGCATTACCGGTCCCACCGGCTGCGGCAAGACGACGTTTCTGCAGGAAATTGCCGCGCACGGCGGGGTCATCGTCGACTGCGACGCGCTGTATTACGAGCTTCTGAAAACCGACCCGGCGCTGAAAGCCGCGCTGCAAAAAGCGTTCGGCGATGTGTTTCTGCCGGACGGCTCGCTCGACCGGAAGTCGCTTGCCGCGCGGGTGTTCTCGAACAGGCAGGCGCTCGATACGCTCAACGAGATTGTCTTTTTTCACGTCGGCGCCGCCGTCGAGAAGCTGCGCGCGCAGGCGAAAAAAGACGGCAAGCCGCTGTTTGCCATCGACGCGATCAATCTTCTCGAGTCCGGCATGGGAAACGGCTGCGACGTGACGGTCGGCATTCTTGCCCCGAAGCCGGTGCGCCTGGCGCGCATCATGGCGCGCGACCATCTTTCCGAGCAGGCAGCGCGTGCCAGAATCGACGTGCAGAAGCCGGATGAATTTTACCGTACAGGCTGTCAGGTGATCCTGACAAACGATACATCCCTCGAGGCGTTCCGGGACGCATCCCGCCGCCTCCTGAACGACATCACAAAGGAGGAAACCCCATGACCAAAGAACAAAGAGACGCCCTTCTCTATCAGCCGAAAAACGGCTATGACCGCCTGACGCAGGCGGAAGAACAGGAACTGAACGCCTACTGCGAGGCATACAAATCCTTCCTCGATCGCTCCAAAACCGAGCGCGAGTGCGTCTTCACCGCCATCCGGGAAGCGGAGGCAAGAGGCTTCGTCGCGTATCACCCCGGCATGCCCATCAAGACCGGCGACAAGTTCTACTGGAACAACCGCGGCAAGGCGATCATGCTTGCCGTCATCGGCGAAGAGAATCTGTCGCACGGCGCGAACATCGGCGCGGCGCACACCGACGCGCCCCGGCTCGACATCAAGCCGAATCCCCTCTATGAAGACGCCGAGCTTGCCTATCTCAAGACCCACCACTACGGCGGCATCCGCAAGTACCAGTGGGTGACGGTGCCGCTGGAGCTGCACGGCAAAATCGTCCGCCGCGATGGAAGCGAGGTCTACGTCACCATCGGCAATGATCCTTCCGACCCGCAGCTCGTCATCACGGACCTTCTTCCTCACCTGGGACGCGAGCAGGGCAAAAAGCCCCTCAACGAGGCAATTCCGTCTGAAAGCCTGAATATTTTAATGGGAAGCCGTCCGGAAGCGGACGACGACGGCAAGGACCGCGTGAAGCTCTCGGTGCTGCGGCTTCTGAACGAAAAATACGGCATCGTCGAGGAGGACTTCATCTCCGCCGAGCTGGAAGCGGTTCCTGCCGCGAACGCGCGCGATATCGGTCTGGACCGCAGCATGATCGGCGCTTACGGGCACGACGACAGGGTTTGCGCCTATGCAGAGCTCGCCGCGATTTTCGACGCGAAGAGCCCCAGAAAGACTGCCGTGTGCATCTTTGCGGACAAGGAGGAAATCGGCTCCGAGGGCGTGTCCGGCATGCAGGGTGAGGCGTTCGAGTACTTTATGGAGTGCCTGTGCAAGGCGCAGGGAACCGACCTTCGCACATGCCTGGTACATTCCTTCTGCCTGTCCGCCGATGTGTGCGCCGCGTTTGACCCGGGCTTCTCCGAGGTCTTCGAGCGCAAGAACGCCGCGTATTTAAACTACGGCGTCGGTCTTTGCAAATACACGGGCGCGGGCGGCAAGTCCGGCGCGTCGGACGCTTCGAGCGAGGTCGTCGGGCGCATCCGCAAGCTCCTGAACGATCATGACATTGCCTGGCAGATGTGCGAGCTGGGCAAAACCGACGCGGGCGGCGGCGGAACGGTCGCAAAATACATGGCAAAGCGCAACATCGACACGCTGGATGCGGGCGTCCCGGTGCTTTCCATGCACGCGCCGTTTGAGGTCGTCTCCAAATACGACTGCTACATGACCTACCGCGCGGTAAAAGCCATCTTCGAAGAAAACTAAAAGCTCTGTTCTAAACGTATCGCCTCCGCCATAATTTATGACGGAGGCGATTTTCATGTGCTGTATCCTGCCGCCCGGCTATTTGACCTCCGGGCGTCAAAACCGGTATCTCAGGCAGCTGCGGCGCACTGCGCCCTTTGCCTATGTCAAAACGCTCACGCGCACGGCAGGCGGAAGACCCGTCGTTGCCATTCAGCTCGGCTGCGGCAGCCACAAGGTCCTGCTCAGCGGCACGCACCACGCCAACGAGTCGATCACGGGCACACTTCTCTGGGAGCTGCTGCTTGCTTACTGCCGCGCCATCTGCGAAGACGGCTGCTTCGGCGGCAAACCTGCCCGCGCGCTCTACCGCAATTCGATGCTCTACTGCGTGCCGCTTGTCAACCCGGACGGCGCGGACCTCGTCGCGGGCGAAATTCCGAACGCCTCGCCCGAGTATCAGTCTGCCGCGCAGCTTGCCGCCTCGTATCCGCAGCTTCCGTTTCCTTCCGGCTGGAAGGCGAACCTGCGGGGCGTCGATCTGAACCTCAACTATCCGGCAAACTGGGACAAAGCAAAACAAATCAAAGCTTCTCTCGGCTTTGACCGCCCGGCGCCCCGGGACTATCCGGGCGAAAAGCCCCTCGATCAGCGCGAAACAGCGGCGCTTGCCGCCTATACTGCCTGCGTGCGCCCGGGTCTGCTTCTTGCCTATCACACGCAGGGGCGCGTCATTTACCCCGGCGGCGCGGCGCTCGATCCGCCGGGGTCCGCCGCGATTGCCGCAAAGCTTTCCGCCGCGTCCGGCTACGAGGTGCAGAACGTTCCGCCAGAGTCGAGCAACGCCGGCTACAAGGACTGGTTCTTAGCGCGCTTTCACCGCCCAGGCTTTACCATCGAGGCAGGACTCGGCGAAAATCCGCTGGAATTGTCCCAATTGCCGCAGCTGCTGCTGGAAAACGAACCGCTGCTCGCCGCAGCCCTTTCTCTATGACGCGCGCAAAAACCCCGCCAGAAAATCTGGCGGGGTGCGTTTTTCGATATCAGCCGGCTGCGTCCTGAGAGTTTCCTTCGAAGGTCTCGATGCGGCGGATTTTGCCGCCGATGGCAGCGATTTTGCCGATGATGTCTTCGTAGCCGCGCTCGATATAGTGCGCGTCTTCAATCGTCGTTGTGCCCTCGGCGCAAAGAGCGGCAATCACCATCGCCGCGCCCGCGCGCAGATCGCACGCCCGGACCTCGCAGCCGTGCAGCCGCGTCACGCCGTCGATAACCGCGGTCTTGCTCTCGACCTGAATGCTCGCGCCCATACGGTTCAGTTCCGCCGTGTAGCGGAAGCGGTTATCATAGATGCCCTCGGTGACGAGGCTGGTTCCCTCGGCAAGCGCCATGCACACGGCAATCTGCGGCTGCATGTCGGTCGGGAAGCCCGGATAGGGCATGGTCTTGACATTGGACCGGCGCAGGCGGCGGTCTACCTCCACGCGGATGGAATCGTCAAATTCCGTAACCCTCGCGCCCATCTCGCGCAGCTTCGCCGTGATGCAGTCGAGATGCTTCGGAATGACGTTCTCCACCGTCACATCGCCGCCGACTGCGGCTGCCGCCGCCATATAGGTGCCGGCTTCAATCTGATCGGGGATGATCGTATAGCTGCCGCCGGTGAGCCGTTCTACGCCGCGGACCTTGATCACATCCGTGCCCGCGCCGGAGACCTTCGCGCCCATGGCGTTCAGGAAGTTTGCAAGATCGACGATATGCGGCTCTTTGGCGCAGTTTTCGATGATCGTCATGCCGCTGCACAGCACGGCCGCGAGCATGATATTCATCGTTGCACCGACGGAGACGATATCCAGATACACATGTCCGCCCTGCAGACCGCCCTCCGGCGCGTCCGCGCAGACATAGCCGCCGAGCTGCTCGACGCTTGCGCCCATTGCCTCAAAGCCCTTGATGTGCTGGTCGATGGGGCGGACGCCGAAGTTGCAGCCGCCGGGCATTGCCACGCGCGCGTGACCGAATCTGCCGAGCTCGGCTCCGATGAGATAGTATGACGCGCGGATGCGGCGCACCAGGTCAATCGGCGCCGTCGCATTTCTGACGTGCGAGCAGTCAATTTCCAGCGTGTTGCGCCCGAAGCGGCGGATGCCAGCGCCCATATTTCTTAAAATTTCAAGAAGCAGCCGCACATCGGAAATATCCGGTACGTTTTCAATGCGGCATACGCCGTCTACCAGCAGGCTCGCCGGCAGGATCGCAACCGCGGCGTTTTTCGCGCCCGAGATATTCACATGACCGGACAGTCTGCTTCCGCCCTGAACGATATATTTGATCAAAGTTCAAATCCCTCTTTGAAAAGAGTATTTCCTGAAAGCTCAGAAGTTACGATGCCAATTCGTGCAAGCGCAGGAAGGCTTTGTTCGCGCGCTCAAACCACGGCAAGAATAAGAATACCACAAGCCCGCGGCAATGTAAAGGAAAAATGACAATTCAGGAACAACTTTCTTAAGAAACTTTTAAGAAATTTGTTTTGACGTGCTCCGACACGCTACGACGCAAGCTGACGCACTTCGCGCGTGATGCCATTGACATAGAATGTGCCTGCGTCGGTTTCAATCCGCCAGACCGGCACAAAGCGCAGCGCGCTCGATGCGGTCTCGGAGTGGACATAGCCCTGCTCGCACGAGACAATCTCGCTTCCGACCCAGCCGAGGCTGTCGCGGCTGGACAGCAGCGCCACCAGTGCGTCCGCGCAGGAGATGCACGCGCTCTGCGACACGCGGACGATCTCGCCCGCGGGGTAATACGTCCCGTCTACACGCGAAAGGGCGCTGTTGCGATAGGTAAACGTGAGCGCACTTTCAAACACCGGCACGCCGCAGAGGCTCTGCACCGCCGTGACGCTGTAGACGCCCGCGGACAGCCGCACCGGCTCGAAAATTTCAGCAATGTCAAAGTCCATCGAGCGCAGATACCGCCGGGTTGCGCGCGTCAGATCGTGCGCCGCCGAGGCGTCTGTGAAGCGCCCTTCGAGCTGCCCGGAGCGGCTGAGCTGCAGCGTGCTGCTGCCGGCAGAATACTGCGCCAGCATCCGCGCCGGAGCCTCTTCTTCCGCCGCCTTGCCGCCCAGAAGCGCCTGCGCGGCAGGCTTTGCGTCGGGGTTTTCCAGCTCGATGCTGTAGAGCGTCTGGCTGGCAGGAAGGCTGGAAGCGTCGAGGCTGAGCCCGTAGCTTTCATAGAGCGCTTCGAGCTTTTCGTGGACCTTCTTTTCGCTGCCGACTCTTGCCGCCTGCGTCGGAACCACCGCGGGCAGCAGCCCGATAATTGCCAGTGCCAGAATCAGCAGAATCAGGTTTTTGATCTTGGAAACAGACATGCGCCACCTCCCGTCACGACTGCCAGCCGGCAGTAATTCCGGCGGACGTGTCGCTGTAGACCAGACGAAGCGCGCTTCCTTCCGGCAGAATCGCCGCCGCCTGCGCGGGCGGAAGGACGGAAAGCGTCTGCGTCGTCAGCGTATAGGCGCGCAGCACCAGCCGGACCTGTACAATGGACGCGCCCGAGAAGCGAACCTCCGCGCCGTAGCCGCCGGAGGGCAGAACGGGGATGCCGCTGAGGAAATAGTCGAAGGTGCAGACGCTCTCGCTGCCGTTTTGTTCAAGGTCTGTCAGGTAGAGGCGGGCATCGGAGTTAACTCCGGCGGTCATGGTGGAAAGAAGGCTCCTAGCGCACTCGACCAGCTCCGCCTGCTCGCCCGACGCCGCCTGAAAGCGTGTGGACTGCACATCGGCGCGCAGAAGAAGCTCGCCCGATGCCGAGATGGACAGCGCGTAGCCGGTTTCGGTGTAGGTGGTGTTTCCGGCGTCGTCGGTGTAACGGGCGTCGCCGTAGGGATTGAAGCCCAGCGTCGCGGCAAGGGCGTCTGAGAAGCGCGCGTCACACGGATTTGCCGCTTCGGCAGCGTGCAGCTGCGGCGTCTGCCCCGGAAGAAGGCTCAGGGGCTCTACGGAGGAAAAGCGCGCCTGCGCGTCTTCAAAGGCGAAGAAGCTGCCGTCCGGCGTGCAGCTTTGCAGAAGCTGCTCGAGTGCGTCTCCATCGAGCTGCGTCTGGCAGACGAACAGCTCGTCTCCTACCAGATAGAGGTTCACCGCCGCATCCTCGTTTGCCAGAATCAGCCACTGCGCGCGGACACTCTCGTCCAGCGCCGTCTCCACCTGCAGCCACGACGCGGCAAGCGCCGGGGAAATTTCGCCCGGATAGCGGAAGGCGACCGAGGTCTTGCCGAGCGCGGTCTGAATACGAAGCGCGGTCGTACGCTGCGGCTCCTGCGCGCCCTCCAGCGCCTGCCCGAGCGCCGCGCCGAACTGCTCGAAGGCGGTATCCAGCGCGGCAGTGTCAAACTGGAAGCTGGTTCTTCCGGCGGGGTTTCGCACGGAGACGGCAACCGGCTGCGCCGCGCCTGTGACGCTTGCGGCGTCTGCCATCGGTGTTGCGGTCAGCTCGCCCTGCGTCAGCCCCATCACGGAGGCAAACGGGCGCACCAGCGCTGCCAGCCACGGCGTATCCGTCACCGTCTTTGCCGGAAGCGCCAGAACCGTCAGTGCCAGAACCGTCAGCGCCAGAACCGCAATAAGCAGGCTTTTTGCCCGTTCGAGCCATTTTCGTCTGCGCATGGTCTGCCTCCTTTCTCAAAACTGTCGTCTTGCTTATTTTTCGGGCGGCGCGGCAGGCAGCGTGATGCGCACGTCGGTGCCTTCGCCGTAGACCGAGTCGATCTTGATTTCGCCCCTGTGCTGCGAGAGAATCTCGCGGGCAATGGACAGTCCGAGACCCGTGCCGCCGGACTCGCGGCTTCGCGCCTTATCGACGCGGTAGAACCGCTCAAAGAGCCGCGGCAGGTCTTTTTCGGGAATGCCGATGCCGTTGTCGGTCACGCGGACGAAAACGGATTTGCCGCTTGAGCCCGCGTAGATTTCGATCTTGCCGCCGTCTGGCGTATATTTGATCGCATTCGAGACGATGTTCATGACCACCTGCTCGATACGCTCGCGGTCGCCGAGCACGTCGGGGATATTGTCCTCGCAGTGGAACACCATCGTATGGTGGTGGTTCTGCTCGGCGTTCAGGCGCGCCGCCTCGTATACATTCGAAATTGCCTTGGCAAACGAGAAGCGCGAGATGTTCATCTCCATCTTGCCGTAGTCGATCTTGCTGAGTGTGAGAAGGTCCTGCACGATGCGGGTCATGCGGTCGGCTTCATTGATGATGACGCCCATGAAGTTATCGTGCAGCTCCCGCGGCAGCTCGTCTCCGGCGGAGACGATGGTTTCGGCGTAGGATTTGATGTTGGTAAGAGGCGTCCGCAGCTCGTGCGACACGTTCGCAACGAACTCGCGCCTAGACTGCTCGCTTTTTCTCTGCTCGGTCACATCGTGGATGACGACCAGCGCGCCGCCCTGCGTCTGATCGGACGAAAACGGCGCCATGAAAAGCTCCAGCTCGCGGTCGCCCGCCGTCTTCTGCGCCTCTAAGTATTGCGGGCGCTTCAGGGTTAAGAGCGTGTCGAGCTCGGCCTGATCGGAGAACAG
>DPCD01000199.1 GCA_003516765.1 Clostridiales bacterium
TCTACTAACTATTGACTACTTCAATCTTACGATCACGGGCTTTTTGATTGTCTCGCAGCGTTTCGCGCCCGCAGGCGCGGCGGCTTTTTCCGCAGTTATTTAGATGGTGGGCTGGTTTGCCGCTTCGATGATCTTGACGAACTTCTCGGGCACGAGGGATGCGCCGCCGATCAGACCGCCGTCGATGTCGGGCTGCGCCAGCAGATCATAGGCGTTCTTTTCGTTCATGGAGCCGCCGTAGAGGATGGAGATGGCACGTGCGATCTTTGCGCCGTAGAGCTTGCGGATGACCGTGCGGATGCTCTCGCAGACCTCTTCCGCCTGCTCAGGCGTTGCGGTCTTGCCGGTGCCGATTGCCCAGATGGGCTCGTAGGCGATGACCATCTTGCGGATCTTGTCCTCGCCGACGCCGCGCAGACCGCACTTGATCTGCATGGTGATCCACTCCTCGGTGATGCCCTGCTCACGCTGCTCCAGACTCTCGCCGACGCACATGATGGGAACCAGACCGTTTTCCAGCGCGGTCAGGACCTTCGCGTTCACGTCCTCGTTCGTCTCGCCCATGGCGCGACGCTCGGAGTGACCGAGAATGACGTACTTGCAGCCCGCGTCTACGAGCATGTTCGCGGCGATTTCGCCGGTGTAGGCGCCGGAGGCGTTGGCGTTGCAGTTTTCAGCGCCGATGCCGACTCTGGTCTCGCGCATCGCGCGAACCGCTGCGGGAATGCAGACGGCAGGCACGCACAGCGCCACATCGCACCAGCGACCCTTGGGCATGATCGACTTGAACTCGGTCATGAATTCCTTCGTCTCGGACGGCGTCTTGTTCATTTTCCAGTTGCCGGCAATGACAGTCTTACGGTACTTTCTGTTCATGATGAAACTCTCCTATATATCTCAGTCCAAAATCGTTTCAAATTTCCAACAAATCACAAATACGCGCATGGGTAACAAATTTTCACAGCGCTTCGGATGCACGCCCTTCGATAACGCCACCGGCGAGAGATTTTTCGTCAGAAGAAGGCGCGAGGATGAAGGCGTACATTCTGTACGTCGAATCCGAGCAACGCACTTCTGGCGGAAAAGATCCGGCGGCGTCCGATCTGGACATGTTCTTTAGAACAATTTACTTATCCTGCAAGCACGCAATTCCGGGAAGCTCCAAGCCCTCGAGGAATTCAAGGGACGCGCCGCCGCCGGTCGAGATGTGGGTAATCTTGTCGGCAAAGCCCAGCTGCTCGCATGCCGCTGCGGAGTCGCCGCCGCCGACGATGGTGATGGCTTCGGAATCTGCCAGCGCCTGCGCAACGGCGATGGTGCCCTTGGCAAGGGTCGGGTTTTCAAACACGCCCATGGGTCCGTTCCAGACGACGGTCTTTGCGCTCTTGACGGCGTCTGCAAACAGCGCTCTGGTCTTCTCGCCGATGTCCATGCCTTCCATGTCGGCAGGAATCTCGGAAACGTCGACGGTCTTCACGTCAATCGGCGCGTCGATCGGGTTCGGGAATTCGGCTGCAACCACGGTGTCGACCGGCAGAAGAAGCTTGACGCCCTTTTCTTCCGCCTTCTTCATCATGTCCTTGCAGTAGTCGACCTTCTCGGCGTCAAACAGGCTCTTGCCGATGCCGTAGCCCTTGGCTGCCAGGAAGGTGTATGCCATGCCGCCGCCGATGATCAGCGTGTCGACCTTTTCCAGCAGGTTGTTGATGACGTTCAGCTTGTCGGAGACCTTCGCGCCGCCCAGGATTGCGACGAACGGACGCTCGGGATCTGCCAGTGCCTTGCCCATGATGGAAACTTCCTTCTGGACCAAAAAACCGCAGACTGCCGGCAGATACTCTGCCACGCCTGCCGTTGAAGCATGCGCGCGGTGCGCGGTGCCGAAGGCGTCGTTGACAAAAATATCGGCAAGGGAGGCGAGCTTTTTGGAAAGCTCGGGGTCGTTTTTCGTCTCGCCCTTTTCAAAGCGGGTGTTCTCGAGCAGCATAACCTCGCCGTCTTTCAGGGAAGCGGCAAGCGACTGCGCGCTCTCGCCGACGACGTCGGACGCCATCTTCACGGGCTGACCGAGCAGCTCCGACAGGCGGTCTGCCACAACCTGCAAGGAGAACGCGGGGTCTGGTCCGTTCTTGGGCTTGCCCATGTGCGAGCAGAGAATCACGCGCGCGCCGTGCTTGATGAGATATTCAATTGTCGGCAGGGCGGCAACAATACGCTTGTCGCTCGTGATCTTGCCGTCCTTGGTGGGGACATTGAAGTCGCAGCGGCAAAGAACGCGCTTGCCGGCAACGTCGATGTCTTCTACGGATTTCTTGTTGTAGTTCATCCAGATTCCTCCTTGTATGATGCTTGCATGCCTTTCAAAACACGGGCGAATGCCCGGCTTCTTACCAGTCGATCATTTTTCCCTGCGCCTTCAGGTGCGGGAAACCCTGCTGCCGCAGCGCCTCAAAGACACCAATTGCCGCAGAGTTTCCGAGATTCAGGCTCCGCGCTTCGGCGCGGATGGGGATTCTCACGCAGCTATCGAAATGCGCGGCAAGGAAATCCTCCGGCAGTCCCTTCGTCTCCTTGCCGAAAAACAGATAACAGCCGTCGGGATAGTCCGCCTCGTCGTAGCGCTTCGGCGCTTTGGTGGAAAACAGACGCATTGTCTTCACGTCGTTTTTCGAGAAAAAGTCGTCGAGATTTTCGTAGTCGCGCACGTCCACCAGATGCCAGTAATCCAGCCCTGCCCGCTTGACCGCCTTGTCGGAAATGTCAAAGCCCAGCGGACGAATCAGATGCAGTACGCTCCCGGTCGCCGCGCAGGTTCTTGCGATGTTTCCGGTGTTCGCCGGAATCTCCGGCTCCACCAGAACCACATGCAGCATAAAACCACGCTCCCTCTACGAAAACCAACTTTTAATATTCTATGACAGAACATCGGAAATTTCAACAGGAAAACGGATATTTGTGAAGAATTTCTGCGAAAAAATTTCTATCCTTCGGGGCTATGTTTTTGTGCATCTTCGGGAATTTTCCAATCAACCGGCGAAAAACCATACGAAACCAGAAATGCGTTGATCTGCGAAAACGGGCGGCTGCCGAAAAAACCGCGGTACGCGCTCAAAGGGCTCGGGTGCGGGCTCTGCAGCACCAGCCGCGGATACGGGCTTTTTTCCACCAGCGCCGCCTTCTTCTGCGCCTGCGCGCCCCAGAGAACGAATGCAACCGGCTGCGGAAGCTCTGCCAATGCGGCAATCACCGCGTCGGTGAAGCTCTGCCAGCCGAAATCCTTGTGGGAGTTTGCCGCATGCGCGCGCACGGAGAGGACGGTGTTGAGCAAAAACACGCCCTGCTGCGCCCAGCTTGTCAAATCTCCGCTTTTTGCCGCCGGAACGCCGAGATCAGCTTCCAGTTCCTTATAGATATTCTGCAGCGACGGCGGCAGTTTTACACCCCGGCTCACAGAAAAAGCCAGCCCGTTTGCCTGCCCCGGCTCATGATACGGGTCCTGCCCGAGGATCACCGCGCGCACGCACGCGGGCGGGGTCCGCTCGAACGCCGCAAAAAGCTGCTGCGCGGGCGGATACACCGCCCCGCTTTCATACGCCGCGCCGAGCCGCTGCTCCAGGGAGCACCAGTACGGCTTCTGAAGTTCGTCTTTTAACAGTGCCTGCCACGCAGGCGGAAGCGTCGGTGTCATATGGATTCCTCCCTGCCGGTTCCGGCGAAGCCGCGCCTTTTTGCGCATACTTTACCACACAAACCGCACCGGTTCAAGATGGGAGCTGCCGTTTTGCAGGCACTTTTTCCTGTTGCAATTGAAGCGCTTGCAGACTATAATATAAATTACGTTATTATGTGAAAGTGCGGCTATCGGCACGAAAAGGAGGCGCGGGCATGGGACGGATTATTGCGCTGGTCAACCAGAAAGGCGGCGTCGGAAAGACGACGACGGCAGTCAATCTGGCAGCCGGACTGCACAAGGCGGGCAAGCGGACGCTGCTGTGCGATTTTGACCCGCAGGCAAACGCGACCTCCGGGCTCGGCGTGGATAAAAACGAGGTCGGCATCTCGACCTACGACATTGTCATCGACGGAAAATCCGCCGCCGAAGCGGTCATTCATACAAAATACGGCGATCTTCTTGCCTCCGGCGCGGCGCTTTCGGGCGCGGGCGTGGAGCTGGTGGGACTCGAGCGCCGGGAATACTGCCTGCGCGACGCCCTCGAGCCGCTGCGGGGCGAATATGATTATATCTTCATCGACTGCCCGCCGTCTCTGGAGCTTCTGACACTCAACGCCCTGTGCGCGGCAGACGAGATTTTAATCCCCGTCCAGTGCGAATACTACGCGCTGGAGGGCTTGTCGGACCTGATGACGACGATGCGCGCGGTCAAGCGCAGACTCAACCCCACGCTCGGCATTTTCGGCGTCCTTCTGACTATGTACGACGGCAGAACGAACTTCTCCGCGCAGGTCGCCGAGGAGGTCCGCCGCCATTTCCCCGGCAAGGTCTTTGCCGCGGTGATTCCGAGAAATGTCCGGCTCAGCGAGGCGCCGAGCCACGGACTTCCGATTTTTGCTTACGACCGGTTCAGCCGGGGCGCGGCAGCGTATGATGCGCTGGTGCAGGAAATTCTCACGAAAGGAGCTTGAGCCATGGCTTCCAACAAGGGACTGGGCAAGGGACTCGGCGCGCTGCTCGGCGAGAGCGCCATGCAGCCGGTCAATCAGCAAAGCCCGCTGCTGCTGCCATTGCAGAAAATCGAGCCGAACCGGCTGCAGCCGCGCAGGAATTTTGACGAGGAGGAGCTGTCGGCGCTTGCCGATTCCATCCGCCAGCACGGCGTCATTCAGCCGCTGACGGTCCGGCTTCTGGATTCCGGGTACTATCAGATCATTGCCGGCGAACGGCGCTGGCGCGCAGCAAGGCTCGCGGGCTTACGCGAGGTGCCCGTCGTCGTCATTGAAGCGGACGACAAAAAGGCGATGGAGCTGGCGCTCATCGAAAACCTGCAGCGCGCAGACCTGACGCCCATCGAAGAGGCGCGGGGCTATCAGCAGCTGATCGGAGAATACGGGCTCACGCAGGAGCAGGTCGCGGACCGGGTCAGCAAATCGCGCCCGGCGGTGGCAAACGCGATGCGTCTACTCAGCCTGCCAGACGAGCTTCTGGCTCTGGTGGAGGAGGGAAAGCTCACTGCCGGACATGCCCGCGCGATTTTATCGCTCAAGGAAAAGCCGCAGCAGCTTGCCGTTGCGCAGAAAGTGATCAATTTGCAGCTTTCCGTCCGGCAGACGGAGGCAATGTGCAAGAAGCTCTCTAAAGCGGTAAAGACGCCCGAGCCGAAGCCGGTCGAGGTCGACTATCTTGCCGAGTGTGAAAAATCGCTTTCGCGCCGTCTCGGGCGCGGCGTCAAAATCGTCTCCGGCAAGCGCAAGGGCAAAATTGAACTGGAATATTACGGGCAGGAGGATTTGCAGCGGCTCTATGAGGCGCTGACGAAGACTCTCGGAAAGGAGCAGCCGTAATGGACGAAGAAAAGAAGACCACCCCCGCTGAGCAGCCCCAGCCGCCCGCGCCTTTGAGCGACGCGAGAAAAGCGGCGCTGCTGCGGTACATGGCAATTTTGTTTGCCGTGGCGTTTTTGCTGGTACTGCTGTCGCTGATTCTGCAGACGCACAGCTCCAAAAGCACGATCTCGGAGCTGAGCGCCGCGTCGACGAGCGCGCTCGATAACGCCGTCAAGCTGCAGGAGCAGAACCGCGCCCTGCAGGAGGAAAAGCAGCAGCTGGAAGACGAGCTGGACGCCGTGCAGAAAAAGCTCGACGAGGAAACCGCGCTCAACGATCAGCTTCTGCAGGCGACGCAGGACGAGCAAAGCGATGCCAAGCAGGAGCTGCGCGACAAGGAGCAGGAGCTCGACCACACGCGCCTTGCCTATGAGGCGCTTCTGACCGCGATGAACTGCGACACGCACGAAGGAAACGTGACCTTCTCGCGGGCAATGGAAACGGTTGCGCGCTATCAGGAGTGCCTGTCTGAAAACGCGCTGGCGGAATTTGAAAAGCTGCAGGAGCAGTAAGAGGAGAGATACAGTATGATTGACATCCGATTTTTGCGGGAAAACCCCGAAGCCGTCAAGGAAAACATTCGCAAGAAGTTCCAGGACGCGAAGCTGCCGCTGGTCGACGAGGTGGTAGACCTCGATGCCAAGCGCCGCGCCGCGATTGCCGAGGTGGAGAGCCTCAAGGCAGCGCGCAACAAGCTCTCGAAGGCGAACGGTCCTCTTTACGGGCAGCTCAAAAAGTGTGACGACGAGGCGAAAAAGGCGGAGCTGCAGGCGCAGATCGACCGCAACAACGCTGCCGTCAAGGCAGACGACGACCGCCGGGCAGAGCTCGACCAGTCGGTTTCTCAGATGGACGCGCGCATCCGCGAGATCATGTATGTGATTCCGAATATCATTGACCCGTCCGTCCCGATTGGACCCGACGACAGCTGCAACGTCGAGGTCGAGCGCTTCGGAGATCCCGTTGTGCCTGCGTTTGAAATTCCCCACCATGTGGATATCATGGCGTCTTTTAACGGCATCGACAAGGAATCTGCGGGAAGAGTCGCCGGCATGGGCTTTTACTATCTGCTCGGCGATATCGCGCGGCTGCACGAGGCGGTGCTTGCCTACGCGCGCGACTTTATGATCGACGAGAAGGGCTTTACCTACGTCATTCCGCCGTTCATGATGCACGGCGACGTCGTCAAGGGCGTCATGTCCTTCCCGGAGATGGAAGCGATGATGTACAAGATCGAGGGCGAGGACCTTTACCTGATCGGCACGTCCGAGCATACGATGATCGGTCGGTTCATCGATCAGGTGCTGCCCGAAGCGCAGCTGCCGCTGACGCTCACGTCGTATTCTCCCTGCTTCCGCAAAGAAGTCGGCAGCCACGGTCTGGAAGAACGCGGCGTGTACCGCATCCACCAGTTTGAAAAGCAGGAAATGATCGTCGTCTGCAAGCCCGAAGAGTCGATGGACTGGTATAATAAGCTCTGGAAAAACTCTGTGGAGCTGTTCCGCAATCTGGAGATTCCCGTCCGGCAGCTCGAGTGCTGCTCGGGTGATCTTGCCGACCTCAAGGTCAAGTCCTGCGACATTGAGGCGTGGAGCCCCCGCCAGCAGAAATATTTCGAGGTCTGCTCCTGCTCGAACCTCGGCGACGCGCAGTCGAGGCGTCTCGGCATCCGCGTCAAAGGCGAAGACGGCAAGACATATCTTCCGCACACGCTCAACAACACCTGCGTCGCGCCGCCCAGAATGCTCATCGCGTTCCTGGAAAACCATCTGCAGGAAGACGGCACGGTGACAATTCCGAAGGTCCTGCAGCCCTACATGGGCGGTAAAGCCGTCCTGGTTCCCAAGAACAAATAACCCCGCCGGATCTTTTCCGCCGGGGCGGCGTTGCTGCGGGCTCGACATACACGCGGTACGCCTTCGCCCTTGCGTCTTGCCCTGACGGAAAATCTCTCGCCGATCCTTCATTGCGCGCCTGCGTATGGTGCATCTGAAAAAGAAGCAGAGAGGAGCCCTCCCTTATGAAAAAATTCTTTAACGAATTCAAGGAGTTTATTACCAGAGGCAACGTTCTGGATATGGCTATCGGCGTGATTATCGCCACCGCCTTCGGCAAGATCACCACGAGTCTTGTGGGCGACGTGTTCATGCCTCTCATCGGCTACCTCATCGGCGGCATCGATCTGTCGGCGCTCAACATCACGCTCAGCCCCGCGGTGCTGGATGAGGCCGGCGAGGTGGTCAAGGACGCGGTCGTCATCGGCATCGGTACATTCCTGACGACGGTCATTGATTTTATTCTCGTCGCGTTCGTCGTCTTCCTGGTGGTCAAGGCGTTCAACACCGCGAAGAAGAAGCTCGAAAAGCCCGCCGAACCGGAGACGCCGCCCGAAGAGCCGGAGCCCACAAAAGAAGAGCTGCTGCTTACCGAAATCCGCGACCTTCTCAAGAAGCAGTAACGACATCATTCGTGGCGTTTCGACCCGTTTCGACAATTCCACCAAAATATGTCGGAAAACGTCCAGAAATTCATGCCGGAAAGGGATGCTTTTGGCGTTTTTCGACATTCTTTTTTGTTGCATTTTTCGGCAAAATCCGATATGATGAGCATACAAATATTACCGGTTTTATCCCGCATGAAACCGGCGGATTCTAATCCCTATACGATAAAAACAAGAAGGATAAAGGGGGAACCTGACATGCAGAACACACTGGAATCCAAACTCGAACTGTTCAATTCCTTTTCTCAGCCGGTCATTCTGGTACGGGAGGGCAAGGTTGTCTACGCCAACCACGCCGCTGCCGCCTGCGGCATCGACGCTGCGCAGGATGCCGGAGAATTCGTCGAAGAAGCGGATGAGGGCTTACGGCTTCGTCTGGGCAGCATCTGCGCGCGCGCGCAGCGGCACGAGCTTTCCGACGCCGTACTCTACATCGCCGACGAATACTGGGATGGCGCGCGCTTTTCGCCCGACACGCTCTTGAACGTCGCGCAGGCGATGCGCACGCCGCTGACCGATATGTTCACCGTCTCGGCGCCGCTTTTTGTCACGCTCGAGGAGATGGAGGACCCGGCGCTCAGCCGCGCCGCAGCAAGTCTCAACAAGAGCTTTTATCAGCTGCTGCGGCTGATGTGCGATCTGACGGAAATGCCTGCCGTCGCCGAGGGAAATGTCAAGGTGCGGCTGGAAAAGCTGGAGCTGTGCGCATTTCTGCAGAGCATTTTCACACAGGCGGAGTCGCTCTGCCGCACCTGCCGGCGCACCATCACGCTGCATCTGCCGGACAAGACCGTCCACATCTGGGCGGACCGGGACCGGCTGGCGCGCGCAATCTACAATCTGATTGCAAGCGCCGTGCGCCACACGCAGGAGGGAGCCGAAATCACCCTTTCGCTTCTTACCGCTGCGTCCGTCGCCGTCATTGAAATCCACGACCCGGCAGCGCCGGGCGACCGCCTCAGAGGCACGCTGGATCTGCCCGAGACGCGCAGCGAGATGAAGACCATCGACGCCGACGCCGGCTTCGGCTTTGCCATCGCCCGCGCGATTGCCCGCTCGCACGGCGGAACGCTGATTGTCGGCGCGGGAGACGAGGGCGGCACCACCGCCGCCATGTCGCTGTCCCTGCAGACGCCGGACCGGAAGACGCAGGAGCTGCACGCCGCCATGGCAAAGTTCGACTACACCGGCGGCTTCCGGCAGGATCTGATCGAGCTTTCCGATGTCCTGCCCGCATCGGTCTTCGACACGGTCAATATCGATTGACACGCAACACGCAAAAGGACCTGCCGCAAAACTGCCAAAAAGCTGACGCTTTTTTGGCAACAGGGATTGCGCCTCGACTGCGCGCATAATTTGTGCGCCAGAGGCACACAAATTCCACACTTGCGAGGCGATATGTGTTTTTCCGGTCGGCAAAGCCGCCGGATAAAACAGATTTCCACTTTATTTCGCACCTGCGGGCGCGAAACTCTACGAGGTTTTCAAAATGTTAGGGACCTGCCGCAAGAATTGCAGCAGGTCCTTTTGTTATGCATGCTCTGAAATCCGGAACAGGCGTCTGGCATTTTCGCTCGTTGCCGCTCCGACCTGCTCCGAGGAAAGCCCCCGAAGCGCAGCGATCTTTGCCGCGACGTAGGGAACCAGCGACGGATCGTTGCGCCGCCCGCGAAACGGCTCCGGCGCCATATACGGGCAGTCGGTCTCGATCAGAATCCGCTCAAGCGGAATGGCGCTTGCGACCTCGACCGCCTTGCGCGCGTTTTTGAACGTCACAACGCCGGTAAAGCCGATGTACCAGCCGCGCTTTATCAGCTCCTTTGCCATCTCCAGGCTTCCCGAGAAACAGTGAAACACGCCCGTCACATCCGGAAACTCGTCGATGATCTTCAGCCCGTCCTCGTGCGCCTCGCGCTCATGGACCACAACCGGAAGGGAAAGCTCGCGCGCCAGCTGCATCTGCAGCCGGAAGGCGTGCTTCTGCACCTCGCGCGGCACGTCTTCATAGTGATAGTCCAGCCCGATCTCGCCGATTGCCTGCACGCGGGGGCTTTTGCAGAGCGCACGGTACACTTCGATGCGCGCCGCGTCCACGTGGTCTGCGTCGTCCGGATGACTGCCGACGGCTGCCCAGATCCAGTCGTAGGTCTGCGCCAGACGCACCGAATTCTCAGAAGACGGCAGATCGCAGCCAATGTTCATCATTGCCGTCACGCCGTTTTCCTTCATCTGGGCAAGAATCTCGTCAAAATCCTCCTGAAACCGCCCGTCGTCCAGATGCGCGTGGGAATCAAAATACATGCTATGCCTCCTGTTCGTGCTGCGACAGCCAGATCAGCAGCACCGCAATATCGCTCGGCGAGACGCCGGAAATGCGCCCAGCCTGCCCGATGGAAAGCGGGCGAATCTCCTGCAGCTTCTGACGCGCCTCAACACGAAGCCCTGTGATGGAAAGATAGTCGATGCCGTCTGGCAGCAGTCTGCTTTCTTCGCGCGAAAGCTCCGCAACCTGCCGCTGCTGGCGCTCGATATAGCCCGCATACTTCATCTGAATCTCGACCGCCTCCTGCACCGCGGGAGAAAGCGCCGGGCGCTCGGGGTCAAAGGGCGCAAGGTCCCGGTAGCCGATCTGCGGGCGGCGAATCAGATCGGAAAGCCGCGCCGATCCCTTGACGCTTGCAGTATCGTGCGCAAGCAGCATTTCGTTGAGCGCCGCGCCTTCTGCAATGCCGGTCGCCTCCAGCCGTTTGATCTCCCAGTCAACGGTCCGGTATTTTTCCAGCACCGCCTCATACTGCTCGTCCGACACCAGCCCGATCCGGTGCCCGATGGGGGAAAGCCGCTGGTCGGCATTGTCCTGCCGGTGTAAGAGCCGGTATTCCGAGCGCGAGGTCATAATCCGGTACGGCTCGTTCGTGCCCTTGGTCACCAGATCGTCAATCAGCGTTCCGATATAGCCGTCCATGCGCTTCAGGATCATCGGCTCCTCGCCCTTGATTTTGAGCGCCGCATTGACGCCCGCAACGAAGCCCTGCACCGCCGCCTCCTCATAGCCGGAAGATCCGTTGAACTGCCCCGCGCCATATAGCCCAGGGACCTTTTTGCTTTCCAGCGTCGGCAGAAGCTCCGTCGGATCGACGCAGTCGTATTCAATCGCATACGCCGGGCGCATCATTTCCGCGTGCTCCAGACCCGCAATCGTGTGGACCATCGCAATCTGCACATCCTCGGGAAGACTCGACGACAGACCCTGAATATAGAGCTCGTCCGTCCCCAGCCCGCACGGCTCGACAAAGAGCTGATGGCGCGGCTTGTCGGGGAAGCGGTCGATCTTCGTTTCGATCGATGGGCAGTAGCGCGGACCGACGGACTCGATCATGCCGTTAAACAGCGGCGAGCGCGCGAAATTCTCCCGGATGATCCGGTGCGTTTCCTCGTTGGTATAGGTGAGATAGCAGACCGCCTGATTCTGCACCGCTTCTGTGGTCGAGAACGAAAACGGCACGGGCTGCTCGTCGCCCGGCTGCAGCTCCATTTTGGAAACATCCACCGAGCGGCGGTTGATGCGCGGCGGCGTACCGGTCTTGAACCGGCGCATGCGAAGCCCGAAGGCTTTCAGGCACTCGGTCAGCCCGATGCCCGCCTGCATGCCGTCGGGACCCGAGGAATAGGCGCACTCGCCGGTGATGACGCGCGCGTCCAGATACGTGCCCGAGGCAATCACGACCGCTTTTACTTCATACACCGCGCCGAGCCGCGTCGTAACAGACGAAATGTGCCCGTCTGTCAGACCGACGGAGACGACCATCGCCTGCTTGAGATCCAGATTCTCCTGCCGCTCGAGGACGCGCTTCATATCCTCCTGATATTTCCGCCGGTCTGCCTGCGCGCGCAGCGAATGAACGGCAGGACCCTTGCCGAGGTTCAGCATCCGGTACTGGATGCAGCAGCGGTCCGCCGCCTTTGCCATCTCGCCGCCCAGCGCGTCCAGCTCGCGCACGAGATGTCCTTTTCCCGTGCCGCCGATTGCCGGGTTGCAGGGCATGTTGCCCACCGCGTCGAGATTGATCGTAAAGACGACCGTGCGCAGCCCCATTCTGGCGCAGGCAAGCCCCGCTTCGATTCCCGCGTGCCCCGCGCCGACCACTGCCACATCATAGCTTCCCGCCGCATAATTCATACCCATCGCCTCCGGTTTCCGTTTAAGATATTATTTTAGCAAGCGTATGGGCGTTTTGCAAGAACGCAGCCGCGTTTGCAGCAAAAAAACGTCCTGCGCCCCATTTCGCCGCCATCCGCGCGCGAGCCGGCGTACAATGGCAGAAAGGGAGGCGCAGGACATGCAGAATTTTGGGGAGCTTGTGCGCGCAGCGCGCGAGAAAACGCGGCAGGACAACCTGTCGGTATCCGAAGACATGCAACAGCGGCTTGCCGGTGCCATGCAGACCCGGATTCTCAAGCAGCTGTGTGTGCTGCTGCTCGACCCGGACATGCCGGACGAGCAGGCAATCACGCGGGCGCGTGCGCTTTGCCTGCAGGCGCAGCTCTTTTTCCGGGAGCACGGCATTTAGCCGCCCGGCGCAAGCTGCACATGGAACAAGCTTACAAATTCATCCCGCGCGACCGCTTTCGACGGACAATTGCCGCAGCCTGCGCTATACTGAGCGTACAGCTTATCCAATGCGAGCGCACTTCATATCCCGGACGGCATGCGCCGTCAATCCCACAACCATGCCCCCGACCAAAAACCGGTCGGGGGAAATTTTTTCAAACCAACTGCGTTGTTTTGAAACTGGCTGCGCGGTCTTAATAGCGCAGGCAGCGGCGCAGGCGGCGCTCGGCGCGCTGGATGGTGCGGCAGACGGTCGATTTGCAGACGCCGAACTCCCGCGCCAGCTCCGGCATGGTCTTTTTGTCCACATAGTACCCGAGCACGGCGCGCCGCTGCTTTTCCGTCAGCTCGTTTTCAATCACGCGGTGCATGCGCGCCAGCTGCTCCTGCCGCGTCAGGCGCGGACCCTGATAGTTCTCATACCCGATAGCCTTCATTGCGGTCATATCCCCTTTCATAATAATGTGCGGTCAGTTCCGCCAGCTCGTTCATCTGCCGGAGCATCGGCGCCAGCGCTGCCATCCGCCGCTCCAACCAGAACAGCTCCTGCGCGTCCTGCGTCATTTTTTTCCGCCGGCGCAGCTCGGAAATCCGGACGCGCAGAAGCTGCGCGCTGTGTTCATACTGCGCCGAAAGCTCCCGCAGCGTCATGCGCGCCACTGCGGCAGCATCGCCGTGCGCTGGCGGCTGAGAAAATACGACTTCGCGTACTCGCCCAGACACTCCGGACAGACATAGCGGTCGTCCATCTCATAGTACAGCTGCCCCAGATAAATTTCCCCGCCGCAGCAGCCGCAGATGGCATAGGCGCTCTGCTGTTGAGGGTCGGCTTGCGTTTGCCGGGTGTTTGCCATGGTTTGTTCCCTCCCACCGGTTCCTGCCGTTTTCGGCAGAATATACCATTTATTTCCAAAAACAGCATACTACAGGACTCCGTCGCTGTCAAGCAGAAATTTACATATTTTGGGATATTTTGACGCAGCGTGTCGGCTGCGGAGGTTCTGCCGCGCCGTTATCCTGACGCAGCATATTGACGAACGGCACTCTTTCGGGTATGATGATGGCAGGCATCGCCGCTGCGCGGTGTCTGCGGCTGAAAAAAGGTGTGTGCAGCCGGAAACAAATCCGCTCTCTGCCGGGCAGGGGCTGCCGGGATGAACCTCAGGGCGGGTTTCAGAACGAAGACAGGGAGAATGTATGGACGACATTGCCATGATGCGCGAGGCGCTCGCGCTTGCACAGGCTGCGGCGGACGACGGCGAGGTGCCGGTCGGCTGCGTCGTTGCCATGCCGGACGGGCGCATTGTCGGGCGCGGGCGAAACCGCCGGGAGAAGGGGCACTCTGCCCTTGCCCACGCGGAGCTTGAGGCAATCGGCGAGGCATGCCGGACGCTCGGCGGCTGGCGGCTGTGGCAGTGTACGCTCTATGTGACATTGGAGCCATGCTGCATGTGCGCGGGGGCAATCACCGGCGCGCAGATTCCGCGCGTGGTCTACGGTGCAAAGGACCCCAAAATGGGAGCCGGCGGATCGCTGGTCAATCTTCTGTGTCTTCCGGGGTGTTTTCGCCCCGCGGTAACAACCGGCGTTCTCGAAGGGGAGTGCCAGGCACTTTTGCAGACCTTTTTCCGCTCGCTTCGCGAAAGAAAGAAACTGTTGCGCGAATCAACGAGAGGTGAGGAGTTTGAGCTATAAAATTACATCCGATTCCACCTGCGATTTAAGCCCTGAGCAGATTGGGCGCTATTCCATCGGCATTCTGCCGCTGTATGTCCAGCTGGGAGACAGGACTTATCAGGACGGCGTCGATATTTTCCCCGACGATATTTACGAGCACATCGCAGCCGGCGGCGCGCTGGCAACCACGGCGGCAGTGAATCTGTCCGACTACGTGCGTGTATTTTCTGCGCTGTCCCGCAAGTATGATTTCGTCATCCACATCTGCATCTCGCAGGAGTTTTCCTGCTGCTATCAGAATGCGTGCCTTGCCGCGGCAGAGTATGAGAACGTCTACGTCATCGACTCGCGCAATCTCTCAACCGGGCACGGGCTTGTCGTTCTCGAGGCGGTCCGGTGCGCAGAAGAAGGCATGGAGCCTTCGCGCATTGTCGAGCATTTGCAGGAATGCACCGCCCGTGTGGATGCCAGCTTTATTTTAAGCCGCCTCGACTACATGCAAAAGGGCGGCAGATGCTCGTCGGTTGCGGTACTGGGCGCGAATCTTTTAAAGCTCCGCCCGGCAATCGAGGTCAAAGACGGCAGGATGGGCGTCTGCAAAAAATACCGCGGCACGTTTGAAGCCTGCGTCAAGGCGTATATCAAAGACCGCCTGCAAGGCAAGACCCAGCTCGATCTGCGCCGCGTGTTCATCACCCACTCCGGCGTGCCGGACGAAATCATCGAAACGGCAAAAGCTGCCGTTTTAAGCTATCAGAATTTTGAGGAAATCTGCGTCACGCGCGCCGGCTGCACGGTATCCAGCCACTGCGGACCCGGCACGATCGGCGTTCTGTTCCTGCAGGAAAGGTAAGCCATGAAAGAAACGTTAGAGCGTCTGCTCCCGAAGCTGAATCTGTCGTTGGCACCCGCGCAGCTCGATACGCTCGCGCGGTTTGGTTCGCTGCTGCTGGAAAAAAATCAGGTCATGAATCTGACCGCCATCACAGAACCCCAAAAGGTTGCCGAGCTTCATTTTTATGACTGCCTCGCGCTTCTGAACGCGGCGGATTTCCGCGCGAAGCGCGTGGTCGACATCGGCTGCGGCGCGGGCTTTCCGGGCGTCCCGCTGAAAATTGCGGAGCCGTCAATGGCGCTGACGCTTCTGGACTCGCTTGGAAAGCGCATGGACTGGCTGCGCGAGGTCCTGCCGGAATTGCAGGTGGAGGCGAACGTCGTCACCGCCCGCGCCGAGGAATATGTGAAAGCCTGCCGCGAAAGCTATGATATCGCGGTCTCCCGCGCTGTTGCGCGGCTCAACATTCTCTCGGAGCTGTGCCTTCCCTATGTGAAGGTCGGAGGCTGCTTTGTCGCGATGAAGGGGCAGCTAGCAGATGTCGAGCTGGACGAGGCGAAGCGCGGCATCCGGCTTCTCGGCGGGCGCGTCGAGCGCGTGTATGAATACGAGGTGGAAGACGCCATCCACCGCGCGGTCGTCATCCGTAAGGAAGCCCCCACGCCGTCCAGATATCCCCGCCCCTTTGCCAAAATCAAAAAGACGCCCTTATAAAAAATGGAACCGCCCATCAGAGCTAACGTCTGATGAGCGGTTCTTATCGCTCTCGGGGGGAAAGCGGGCGCCGATCGATATTACTTTTTGAGGTCTTCGCCGCGCAGATATTTGCCCAGCGGCTTCTGGAGAATTGCTACGACAACCAGCGTCAGCACGAGGCCGAGAAGCAGGAAGCTGCCGTTATAGAGCGCGGAGTAGATCCACGGAGAGGTCATGGTCATGCCGAAAAATTCGTCCGGCATAGATTCTGCCCAGAACGTCGCGCCCGTGACATAGTGAACGAGAAAACGCAGGAACGTGCCGAGGAGCGACCCCCAGTAGATGCCGTTCTTCTTGCCCTTGAACAGACCCGCGAAGCCCATCACGGCAAACGCCAGCAGATAGTCGCCGATGATCGACTGCCAACCCGCGGAGTACGCGACATCCAGGAACAGCTGCAGCAGACCGAAGGCAAACGAGACCAGCAAGCCCGGTCCGAAGCCCCAGCGGATGCAAAAGACAAAAATCGGGAGCATGGACAGCGTCACCGAGCCGCCGTTCGGCAGCTGCCAGAGCTTGATGTAGCCCAGCACCTGCGCCAGAGCCAGCATGATGGCGCCCTCGCACAGGCAGCGGAGCGTCAGTTTGCGTTTCGTCATGGAAAAACACCTCATAAAAACAAAGATGCCGCCTACAACCGGATGTGGTGTAGAGCGGCAGACAGTGCTTGTGTACGAATCAGCTTCCTACGCCGGCATTACCCGG
>DPCD01000058.1:0-4656 GCA_003516765.1 Clostridiales bacterium
ATGAAGCTCTATATCCAGCGCTATATCCACCATATCGGAGGGCTTCCCGATTTCAAGGCGCTGCGCTTTACCAAGTACAATCAGTATGAGTCGATGATTCTGCCGATGGTCAAGTATCTGGAAAGCTACGGCGTGCAGTTCCATTTCAATACACAGGTGACGAATGTTCTGTTTGACTGCCGCGACGGAAAGAAGGTCGCAAAGCGTATCGAGATGATTCACGACGGCAGGGAAGACGGCATCGATCTGACGGAAAACGATCTGGTGTTCATCACAAACGGCGGCTGTGTGGAGAATTCTTCGATGGGCAGCCAGAACATGCCGGCAACGTACAACACCGAGCTCAAGCCCGGCGGCGGCTGGGACATGTGGCGCAAAATTGCTGCGCAGGACCCCGCTTTCGGTCACCCCGACAAGTTCTGCTCGGATCCTGAGAAGACCAACTGGATGAGCGCGACGGTCGAAACGCTCGATCAGCGCATCATTCCGTATATCAAGAAAATCTGCAAGCGAGACCCGTTTACTGGTAAGGTCGTCACGGGAGGCATCGTCTCCGTGAAGGATTCCAGCTGGCTCATGAGCTGGACCATCAACCGCCAGCCGCAGTTCCGCGAGCAGCCGAAGGACCACTGCCTCGTCTGGGTCTATTCGCTCTTCACCGACAAGCCCGGCGATTTTGTCAAAAAGCCCATGCGCGAATGTACCGGCAAGGAAATCTGCATGGAGTGGCTGTATCACATCGGTGTGCCGGAGAGCGAAATTGAGGAGCTGGCGACGAACAGCGCCAATACGGTACCCGTCATGATGCCGTATATCGATGCGTTCTTCATGCCGCGCGCCTACGGCGACCGCCCGAAGGTGGTGCCCGACGACTCGGTCAACTTCGCGTTCCTCGGTCAGTTTGCCGAGACCCCGCGCGACACGATCTTCACGACCGAATATTCCATGCGCACCGGCATGGAAGCGGTGTATACGCTTTGCAACGTCGACCGCGGCGTGCCGGAGGTCTGGGGCAGCGTCTATGATGTGCGCGCGCTGCTGGATGCAACGGTCAAGCTCCGTGACGGCAAGAAGGCGACGGATATGAAGCTGTCTCTTGCCGAGAAGCTGGCGGTCAGGAAGGTACTCGAAAAAATCGAGGGCACCGACATCGAAAAAATCCTGAAGGAATACAACGTCATCTGAGTTTCCGTGGATTTGGGAAAGCATTTTGAAGAAAAAGCGGCAAGGGCAGGAAACTGTGTTTCCTGCCCTTGCGGTCTCATAAAATCACCTCGTAGAGTTTTGCCCCGCAGGGCGAAATAAAATGGAAATCTGTTTTATCCGGCGGCTTTGCCGACCGGAAAAACACATATCGCCTCGCAAGTGTGGAATTTTTGCCCCAACGGGGCAAAAATTATGCGCGCAGTCGAGGCGCATCTTTTCTGTCAAAAAAAGCTCTCGCTTTTTTGACAGCTTCGCAGGAAACGATGTTTCCTGCCCTTGCGCTCTTGTCAAGCATCACGCACAATGATATAATATATATTCAATGCCGCAAAGCCGGCAAAACACGGAAAGGAAACGATTGCATGGAGCTGCACGCAAAACTGGTTCGCGCCCAGCTGAATTTTTTCAAGCCCTTCGTCGCCAATTGTTCGCTGGAGGTCACCCGCAAGGGGCAGGACAAGCTGGGCGAACTGATGACGGCGATTCACAAGCGGGAGGTCTATGTCCGCGAGCATGATTTCGGGGGCTTTCAGGGCGCGTGGCTGACGCCGAAGGACAAGCGGCGCACGGGCGTTGTTTTATACCTGCACGGCGGCGGCTACACCTGCGGCAATCTGGAATACGCCAAGGGCTTTGCCGCGACGCTGGCAGACGAGTGCGGCGTGCGCGTGTTCTGCGCGGCATACCGGCTGGCGCCGGAAAGCCGGTTCCCGGCGGCGCTGGACGATGCAGTGGTGAGCTATCAGTACCTGCTTTCCAAGGGCTATGCGCCGAATCAGATTCTTCTTTGCGGCGAGTCGGCAGGCGGGGGACTGATTTACGCGCTGTGCCTGAAGCTCAAGGCAATGAAGCTGCCGCTGCCGTGCGGTCTTGTCGGTATTTCCCCGTGGACCGATCTGACGCAGTCGGGGAAAACCTTTGCAGAAAACCGCGACAACGATCCGTCGCTTTCCGAGGAGCTTCTGAACTTCTATGCCGCCTGCTACACGGACGACGCAAAAAATCCCCTCTGCTCGCCGCTGTTCGGCGATCTGTCGGATCTTCCGCCGTCGCTGCTGTTTGCGGGCGGAGACGAGATTCTGCTCGACGACGCGAGACGGCTTCACGAAAAGCTGCTGGCGTCCGGCTGCAAAAGCCGACTTCACATCGCGCCCGAGCGCTGGCATGCCTATGTGCTGTACTGCCTGACGGAAAACATGCAGGACGATTTTGAATCGATCAATCAGTTCCTGGACAAAACGCTCTCGCCGGCAAAGAGTCTGCGGTGGATGAAGCTCGACAACGCGGCAAAAATCTATCCGGCGGCAAAGCGGCGCACCTGGACCAATTATTTCAGGCTGTCTGCGAATCTTTCCGAGCCAATCGATCTTCCGGTGCTGCGCGCGGCGCTCGATGTGACCGTGCGGCGCTTTCCGTCGATGGCGGTGCGGCTGCGCCGGGGGGCGTTCTGGTATTATTTAGAGCAGCTTCCCAAAGCGCCGGAGATTCAGGCGGAGAAAAGCTGCCCGCTGCAGCACGTGCCGTTCGACAGCGTCCGAAAATGTGCGTTCCGGGTGCTGGTATACAAAGACCGGATTGCGGTCGAGTTTTTCCACGCCGTCACCGACGGCACGGGCGGACTCATTTTCCTCAAGACGCTGCTGGCGGAATATCTGAGCGAAAAATACGGCATCAACGTTCCGGCGGAAAAGGGTGTGCTCGGAAGACTCGAAGAGCCGGACGAGGAGGAACTGGAAGACAGCTTCCTGCGCTATGCCGGAGATGTCAAGGCAAGCCGCCGGGAGGCGACCGCCTGGCACCTGAGCGGTACGCCGGAGCCGGACGGCTATGTAAATCTGGTGACGATGATGCTGCGCGTGCCGGAGGTGAAGGCGTGCGCGAAGGCACACGGCGTTTCGGTGACGGAGCTTCTTTGCGCGGCAATGATGCAGGCGCTCGATCAGCTGCAGGCGGAAAAGGTTCGGCTCCGGCAGCACAGAAAGCCCGTCAAGGTGACGGTTCCGGTGAATCTTCGGAAGCTGTTCCCGAGCCATACGCTGCGCAATTTCGCTTCCTATGTGAATGTGGAGATTGACCCGCGGCTCGGAAGCTACACGTTCGAGGAAATCTGCCAGCTGGTCCACCACACGATGGGACTCGGCAACGACGCAAAGACCATGCGCGCCAAAATTGCGACGAACGTGGCAAGCGAAAAATCACCGGTGCTGCGCGTGATGCCGCTGTTTGTCAAAAATATCGCGATGAAGGCGGTTTTTGATGCGGTAGGCGAGTGCAAGGCGTGCCTTTGCCTGTCGAATCTCGGCGTGGTGCAGGTGCCGCAGATCATGAGCCCCTATATCCGGCGGTTTGATTTTGTCATCGGTCCGCAGGCAAACGCGCCGCACAACTGCGGCATCGCAACCTGGGGCGATACGATGTACGTCAGCTGCGTGCGCAACATCAAAGAGCCGGAGCTGGAGCTGCATTTTTACCGGGTGCTGCAGAGCCTCGGGCTTCACGTAACCGTGGAGAGCAACGCCAGGTAACTTACCCAGAGAGAAAGGAACACGGGATATGTATTGTGTCAATTGCGGTGTGGAGCTTGCCGACAGCGAAACGGTCTGTCCGCTTTGCGGGACGCGGGTGTTCCACCCCGATCTTCCAAGAAAACAGGCGCCTTCTCCCTATCCGGCGGACCCGCACGGAAAGCCGGAGGAGGTCAACCGGTCGGGAATTCTGTTTGTGATGACGATGCTGGCGCTGCTGCCGGCGGTGATCTGCCTGCTGTGCGACTGGCGCATCAACGGCGGGATTGTCTGGTCCGGCTACGCCGCGGGCGCAATTGGGCTTTTATATGTGCTGATTGTGCTGCCGATGTGGTTCAGTCACCCCAATCCGGTCGTCTTTGTGCCGGTGGATTTTGCGGCAATCGGGCTGTATCTTCTGTATATCGATCTGGTGACGAAGGGCGGCTGGTTTTTGTCGTTTGCGTTTCCGGTCACGGGGGCAATCGGGCTGCTGTTAACGGCGGTGGTGGCGCTGGTGCGCTATGTCCATGCGGGGTATCTGTATATCTTCGGCGGCGCGCTGCTGCTCTCGGGCGGTCTTGCGGTTCTCATTGAGTTCCTGATCAATGTGACCTTCGGCATCCATAAGGCGCTTTTGTGGTCGATCTACCCGCTGGCAGCGGGCGTGATTCTGGGCGGCATGCTGCTCGTCATCGCGATCTGCAAGCCTCTGAGAAAATCGCTGCACCGAAAATTCTTCTTTTAATCTGTAAAGACGCGAAAAGCCGCATTCCGTCCGGAATGCGGCTTTTCAGTCTGCCGAAAAACCTTACAGGCGAATGATTACGGAAAGGAAGATAGTGTGAAAGAAACCCATCAGGGGTGTCTTTCGCGTTCAATCAACCAGTTTTTCAAACTTTTTTAAAGTTTGAAAAACTGCCCCAGCGTGTCAAAAAGACTTTTT
>DPCD01000058.1:4704-15380 GCA_003516765.1 Clostridiales bacterium
AGTGTGAAAGAAACCCATCAGGGGTGTCTTTCGCGTTCAATCAACCAGTTTTTCAAACTTAAAAAAGTTTGAAAAACTGTCTCCGCGTGTCAAAAAGACTTTTTGACACGCGGAAAAGCCGCATTCCGGTCGGAATGCGGCTTTTGTATTGCGTGGGGGGGGAGAAACGCTCAGTCCATGATTTTCAGCGCGTGGCAGGAGCCTTCGCCAAGCGCCTGCTCGACGCCCGCCTTGAACTCTGCAAAACGGTCATTGGGGACAAAAGCAAGCGCGGTGCCAGCGAAGCCGCCGCCGTGAACTCTCACGGCGCCCTCGCCGTTTAAGAGCTTCTTGCACAGCGCGAGCGTAAACGCCATTTCCTGATGCTTTGCCGCGCCGAGCGCGGTCACATTCTGAAGCTTCAGCCACGACGAACGACCCGAGTCGTTGACATAGGTCAGGAAGGCGCTGAAATTGTCGTTGTGCAGCGCGCGGACCTGGAACTTAACGCGCTGGTTTTCCTCGAAGAAGTGCATCGCGCGCAGTACGGCGCGGTCGCCGCAGCTTTCGCGCAGGGAGGGAAGGGAGGCATAGAACGCCTGCTCGTCGACGTCGTTGAGGACCTCTTTGCCGAAGAACGCCGCAACCTGCTTCATCTCTGTCGGAATGGCGGCATACTCGTCGGTGAGGTCTGCGTGGCTGGCATGGGAGTCGATGATGCACAGGGTGTGACCGCAGTGGGAAAAGTCAAAGTCGACCTTTTCCACAATCGGCGCTCTGGGGTCTGCAAAGTCGATAAAGACCAGACCTCCGACAGACGACGCCATCTGGTCCATCAGACCCGAGGGCTTCCCGAAGTAGACGTTTTCGGCGTACTGCCCGATCTGGGCAATTTCGATGGCAGAGAGCTTATTTTCAAAGAACAGACCGTTGAGGATTCTGCCGATCAGAACCTCGAAAGCGGCGGAGCTGGAAAGACCAGAGCCGGGGAGAACTGTGGAGCGGACCTTCGCGTCGAAGCCGCAGAGCTTACAGCCGCGTGCCTGGAATGCTGCGGCAACGCCGCGCACAAGAGCGGCGGTCGTATTCTTTTCGGATTCATGGACCGACAGATCGTCCAGATCGACCGTAACGGGTGCGAAGCCTTCGGAGTCAATGAGAATCAGGTGCGTGCCGTTGAGGCGGACCTCGGCTTCCGTCTGCATGTCAACAGCTGCGGCAAGCACGCAGCCGTGCTGATGGTCGGTATGGTTGCCGCTGATTTCGGTGCGGCCGGGTGCGGAAAAGTGATAAAGCTGTTCCATCATAATACCTCCGTTTCCCCCGGAAGTGCGCGGGCAGCGCAATTCCCGGAAGAATGTTTATCTCCCGGACATTATAATACGTATGGACCGGCATGGCAAGTTTTGTGCCTGTAAAAAACGTTGGATTGCGTGGATTTCGGTAATCTTCCACAAAAAGAGCCCGCAAAAAAGCTGCCTGGACATACAAAAACACGCCTGCAGGCGCATTGCCGCAGGCTTTTCCATGGATTATGTATCTGTGGTTTGTTTGGGTTACTTTGCAGGCACATCCGGAATATCGCCGACGCCATTGAGAACCAGCTGTGGGCGATACGGGAACTTCTTGATATCCGCGCGGTCGGTCACACCGGAGAGAACCAGCGCGGTGTAAAGACCCGTTTCAATGCCGGCTACCATGTCGGTGTCCATGCGGTCGCCGATCATGACGGCGTCTTCCGAGTGTACGCCCAGAATCCGGAGCCCGGTGCGCATCATCAGGGGATTGGGCTTTCCGACAAAGTAGGCGGTCTGTCCGGTCGCCATTTCAATCGGCGCGATCATTGCCCGGCACGCCGGAATGATGCCGTCTTCGGCAGGACCCGTGAGGTCGCTGTTCGTGCCGATGAGCTTTGCACCCTTGAGCACCAGCCGCACTGCCTTGAGAATGTTTTCGTAGTTGTAGGAATTGCCCTCGCCGATGATCACGTAGTCGGGGTCGACATCGTTCATCGTGATGCCCTCGTCGTGAAGCGCCATGATCAGCCCCGCGCCGCCGATGACGTATGCGCTGCATCCGGGCGCCTGAGAGCTGATGAATCTTGCTGTTGCGAGCGCACTCGTGTAGAAGTGGCTTTCATCGACGGTAAGTCCCATGCGCCCCAGCTTCTGCTGCAGCTCCTTCGGAGAGCGCTCCGACGAGTTGGTCAGAAACAGGAAGTGCTTGTTTTCCCGGTACAGCCAGTCGACAAATTCCTTGACTCCCGGCAGCAGCCGGTTTCCGTGGTAGATCACGCCGTCCATATCGCAGATGAAGCCCTGCTTGGCGCGCAGCGTCTCAAGTCCGCTCTGTAAAAGTTCCTTGCTTTCCATATTGTTTGTGTTATTCGTATCCATATCATTCCTCCTTTTGTTTTTTTTTCTTAAGTTTTGTTTCTCTTTACAGTCTGTATCATAACAGGGAATTGTAAAACAGGAAAGCAGAACTTTGTAAAATCCGCGTAAAATCGCAAAAAAACCTGCGGACCGTGATTTTACGGTCCGCAGGATGCACTTTACAAAGAGAAAACTCAGCGGGGGAGCGGAAGTGTGACGCGGATTTCCGTGCCGCTGCCGACCTGGCTTTCCAGCTCGACCTTGCCGCCGTGGTACATGGCGGCGTGCTTGACGATGGAAAGCCCCAGCCCGGTGCCGCCGGAGGCTTTGGAGTGGCTTTTGTCGACGCGGTAGAAACGCTCAAAGATCCGGCTCTGGTGTTCGGGCGCGATGCCGATGCCGGTGTCAAGGACCGAGACGACGGCGTCCTGCGCGCGGCTTTCGACGTGGATGCGCACGCTTCCGCCGGGGCGGTTATACTTGATGGCGTTGTCGCAGAGGTTGTAAAGCATCTCGTATAGCAGCCGGCGTACGCCAAACACGACGGCGGTCTGACCGTCGACGCTGATGGTAAGCGAGCGCTTGTCTGCCGCCGGACGAAGGTCCTCTGCGACCTCTCCTGCCAGAGACAGAAGCTCCACATTTTCCTTCGGCATCTCTACGCCCTCGTCGAGCTGGGACAGGCGGATGATGTCTGCAATCAGCGCGACGAGACGCTGCGCCTCGGTGCGGATGTGCCCGATGAAGCGCGGCATATCCTCGGGCTTGACCATGCCGTTTTCAATCAGCTCGGCGCTGCCGATGATGCCCTGCAGCGGCGTTTTGAGCTCGTGCGATACATTTGCCGTAAACTCACGACGCGCCTGCTCGGCGGTTTCGCGCTCGGTGATGTCAAAGCACAGAAGCACCGCGCCGATGGTCTCGCCGCCGGAGTCGATGCGGCTGATGTCAAACTGATAGATACGCCCGGAAAGCTCGGCGCGCGTTTCGCTGTGTCCGGCGTCCTTCGCTTGGGCGATTGCCTGCGTAACGTCGAGACTCCGGTCGAGCGTGAGAAAATCCTGCCCTACGCAGCTGTCTTCCGCGCCGAAGAGCTTTCTGGCAGCGGGGTTGATGCTCAGAACCGCGCCCTTGTTGTCAAGCAAGACAAGCCCCTCGGGCATGCTCTGTGTGATGTGGGTGAATTCGTCGGTTTTGCGCTGCAGCTCCAGAAGCTGATCGTCAATCTGGCGGTGCTGGCGCTCGATGCGGCGCAGAAGGGGCGCGACCTCATCGTAGGCGTTTGCATCGAGCGGGTGGTCCAGATCGATGGCGTTGAGCGGCTCGACGATGCGGCGGGCAAGGCGCCGGGCAAGAAGCGCGCTGAGAATTACGGCGGCAAGCGCAACAACCAGAACCGGCTGGAGCATGCCCAGAAGCAGGACCGCCAGCGTCTGGCGCAGAACGCTGATGCGAAGCACTGTGCCGTCCGGCAGGCGCTTTGCCACGTAGATCGTCTTTTCCAGAAGCGTCTGAGAATAGCGAGAGCTTTCGCCTTCGCCGGTGGCTAACGCCTGCTGGACTTCTTCGCGCGAGGCGTGGTTTTCCATGGACGCGGCGTCTGCCTGCGTGTCATAAAGCACCGTGCCGTCGGCGGCAATCCACGTCAGGCGGTACTGGCTGGACGAGAGCGTATCGAGGTAGTCTTCGCCGCTCTGCGATACGCCGGAAGCGGCAAACGTCAGTTCGTCGCGCAGCGCCTGCGACTGCAGACCCGTAAAATAATCGTACAGGCAGCCCATAATCAGAAGCAGGCTTGCCAGCAGCGCGCACACGGCGACAAGAACAATCGAGCGGAAGATTTTTTTCGTCATTTCGAAGCCTCCAATCGGTAGCCGACGCCGCGCACCGTGCCGATTTGTTCGCCGCAGGCGCCGAGCTTCTGCCGCAGCGTGCGGATGTGCATGTCGATGGTGCGCGTTTCGCCGTAATAATCGGTGCCCCAGACCTTTTCCATGAGCTGGTCGCGGGTGAACGCCATGCCGGGATGCTGCAGAAACAGCCGCAGCAGCTCGTATTCCTTATAGGTCAGCTCCACGCGCGCACCGTTCGCGGTGACAATGTGCTCGTCGGGGTTCAGGCTGATACCGCCGCTTTGCAGCAGGGAAGACGCCTTCTGCGGCTGGCAGCGGCGCAGCACCGCTTTGACACAGGAGACCAGCTCCATGACGCCGAAGGGCTTGACGAGATAGTAGTCCGCGCCGAGATCCAGCCCCTGAATCTTGTCATATTCCGCACCCTTCGCCGTCGCCATGACGACGGGGATGGCAGAAAAGGCGGACGAAGACTTCATGCGCCGCAGAAGCTCGATGCCGTCGAGCCCCGGCAGCATCACGTCGAGAATGACAAGCTCGGGCGCTTCTTTCTGAAGCGCGTCCCAGAAGACCTGCCCGTCTTCAAAGCCCTTTGCCTCGAAGCCGGTTGACTGCAGGGCGTAAACCTCAATGTCGCGGATGCTGGCGTCGTCTTCCACGCACCAGATCATGTTGCTCCCTCCTCATGTACGCCGGTCACCGAGAAAATGACCCATTGGGCAATGTTCACGGCGTGGTCGGCGATGCGTTCAAAGTATTTGGCAATCATCAGGCAGTCGAGGAAATATGCTCCGTCTGCCGGGTTCTCGGAAATTTTCGTAATGAGCGACTGCTTGATGTCGGAAAAATAGCGGTCGACCGTATCGTCCGAGCGCACAACCTGCGTGGCAAGGTGTGTGTCGCGCTTGACAAAGGCATCGACGCTGTTTGTAACCATCGTGATGGCGGCGCGCGCCATCTGCTGCAGAAGCCCGTTGTGTTCACTGGGTCTTCCATCGAGAAAGAGAACAATCTCGGCGATGTCTTCCGCCTGGTCTCCGATGCGCTCCATGTCGGTGATCATTTTTAATGCGGCGGAAATCTGGCGCAGGTCGCGCGCGACGGGCTGCTGCTGGAGCAAAAGCCGCAGGCAGAGCGTTTCAATGGTGCGCTCTTTCTGATCGATCTGCGTGTCGAGCGGCGCGACCTTCTTTGCAAGCGCGCGGTCGCCCTCGTCGAGCGCCTTTGCCGCGAGGGCAATGACTTCCTCGCACAAAGCGCCCATGCGGATCATTTCACTGTTCAGCTCATTGAGCTGTTCGTCAAACCGGTTTCTCATCATCCGAACCTCCCCGTGATGTAGTCCTCGGTGCGTTTGTCCTGCGGCTGGGAGAAAATCTTCTCGGTCTGCCCGACCTCAACCAGCTCGCCGAGGAGGAAAAATGCGGTATTGTCTGAAATACGGACCGCCTGCTGCATGTTGTGGGTGACAATGACAATGGTGTACTGCTCGCGCAGCTGCATGGCAAGGTCCTCGATGCGGGAGGTGGAGATGGGGTCGAGCGCGCTGGTCGGCTCGTCCATGAGAAGCACCTTCGGCTTTACCGCAAGCGCCCGCGCGATGCACAGCCGCTGCTGCTGCCCGCCGGAAAGACCGAGCGCGTTTTTCTTGAGCCGGTCTTTGACCTCGTCCCAGATTGCAGCGCCGCGCAGGGACTGCTCAACGATTTCGTCGAGCTTTGCCTTGTTTTTGATGCCGTGCGTTCTCGGACCGTAGGCGATGTTGTCGTAGATGCTCATGGGGAAGGGGTTCGGCTTCTGGAAGACCATGCCGATTGAGCGGCGCAGTTCGTTCACATCCGTCGAAGGGTCGTAGATGTTGGCGCCCTCGTAGGTCACGGAGCCGGTGATTTTCACGCCGTCAATCAGATCGTTCATCCGGTTGAGCGTTTTCAGAAACGTGGATTTGCCGCAGCCCGACGGACCGATGAGCGCGGTGATGCTTTTTTCGGGAATGTCGATGCTGATATCGTGCAGCGCCTGATGCGCGCCGTACCAGAGGTTCAGCGATTGCGCAGATAAAATAGCTGGCATATTGCGTTCCTTTCTTCTATTATGTCAAAAATCTGCCGTCATGGCAAGAGCGGCGGAAAAGATATCGGAATTTGCGGCGCTTACTGCGCCTTTTTCTTCTGGAAGTGACGCGAGACAAGCTCGGCGGCGAGGTGGATGATGAGCGCCAGGACCATCAGAATTGCCGCGATGGCAAAGGCAACGTCAAACTCGCCCTCTTCTTTGGCGTAGACATAGAGCGCGACGGTGAGCGTTGCGCCGGGGCTGGAGAGCCCGTCGAAAATGCCGTGCAGCGCGTGGGCAAAGCCGGCGGTGAACAGCAGCGCGGCAGACTCGCCCAGAATGCGCCCGATGCTCAGAATGCAGCCGGTGATGACGCCGTCGATGCAGCCGGGAAGCACCACCGTGCGCACCACGCGCCATTTGCCTGCGCCGAGCCCGAACGCGCCCTCGCGGTAGCTCTGGAGGACCGTTTTGAGACTCTCCTGCGTTGTGCGCAGGATGGTGGGAAGGTTCATGATCGCAAGCGTCAGCGCGCCGGCAAGAAGAGATGTTCCCATGCCGAGCACCTCGCAGAACACCAGCATGCCGACCAGACCGTAAATGATCGACGGAATACCGGAGAGCGTTTCGGCGGCATATTCCATGACGGCGACGAGCTTCTTGTTTTTGGCGTATTCGGTGAGGTAGATTGCCGCGCCCACGCCGAGCGGCAGGACGATGACGATGGTCGCCAGGACGATATAGAGTGTGTTCATCAGATCCGGCAGAATGCCGATGCGATCGGACAGATAGCTCGGGGAGGTGGAAAGAAGCTCCCAGCTGATGTTGGGGATGCCCTTGATGAGAACGTAGCCCATCAGAAACAGCACCAGAGCGCCTGTCAGACCCGAGCAGAGATACATGAGCGCCTTCATGCAGGAAATCCAGATTTTGCGGGAGGAGGAAAGCGCGGAACCCTTCATATTAACCCTCCTTGTTCCGTTTCAGGAAGAAATTGAGCGTTGCGTTCAGCAGCATGATGAAAAGAAACAGCACCAGCGCAATCGAGAACAGCGCCTGCCGCTGAAGTCCGGAGGAATAGGACATTTCGCTGGCGACGGCGGTGGTGAGAAAGCGCACGCTTTCAAAAAGCGAGGGCATATTGCAGGCGTTGCCGGAGACCATCATGACTGCCATTGCCTCGCCGATGGCTCTGCCTACGCCGAGGACGACCGCTGCCGCGATGCCGCTTTTTGCCGCGGGAACCGACACGCGCAGATAGGTCTCTACCGGTGTTGCGCCGAGCGCAAGGGAAGCATCCTCGTATTCCTTCGGAACGGCTTCGAGCGCCGTGACCGAGACCTTGATGATGGACGGCAGAATCATGATCGCCAGCACAATGATTGCGGCAAGAAGGCTCGCACCGTCCGGTACATGAAAGAGCTTGCGAATGCCGGGTACAAGCACCAGCATGCCGACCAGACCGTAGACAACCGACGGAATGCCCGAGAGCATGCTCACCGCGGAGGAAAGCAGCGTTTTGATGCGCGGCGGGGCAAGCTTTGCCAGATACACCGCGGTAAAAAAGCCGATTGGCACGCCGAGGACGATTGCACCTGCCGTGCCGTAGACGCTGGTCAGGATGAACGGCAGAATGCCGTATTGCGGATTTGTTTTGGCGGTCGATGCCCAGACCTTTCCGAACAGGAACGGAACAAGCCCGATTTTTCGGATGGCGGGAATGCCGGAGATGACAAGGTAGGTACAGATGAGAAGCCCGCAGCCGACGCTCACCAGTCCCAGCAGCAGAAACACGCCGCCGATGGCAGTTTCAAGCGCCTGCTTTTTCTGATATTGTTTCATAAATGTTGTCCTCATGACAGACCGGAAAGAAGCGGTCGGGATGCCCGACCGCCCTTGCCGAGGGTTTTCAGTTGGCAGCAACTGCGCCGGCAGCTGCGATGATGGGGGCTGCGTCTGCAGACAGGGCGTAGTCGAAGAACTTCTGTGCGGCTTCGGAGAGCTTCGCGCCGTCCTTGGTGACCAGAACGAACGGACGCTGGATGACGTAGCTGCCGTCCTTGACGGTGTCTTCGGTGGGAGCAACGCCGCCGACGGTCAGCGCCTTGACGCTGTCTTTGACGGAGGAGAGGGAAGCGTAGCCGATGGCGTCGGGGTTCTGGGAGACCGTGGTGATCACGTCGCCGGTGGAGGTCAGCTCCTGACGGTATTGGCACTTGTCGGTGGTCTTCGTGATGGACTCAAAGCCGTCTCTTGTGCCGGAGCCTGCTTCACGACCGATCAGGACGATTTCTGCGTCGTTGCCGCCGACATCCTTCCAGTTGGTGATTTCGCCGGTGTAGATGGCAGCAATCTGATCAACGGACAGATCGGAGACGGGGTTTTCGGGGTTTACGATGATGGCGATGCCGTCGAGTGCAACCGTGGTGCCGACAAGACCGGAAGCCTTTTCCTCGTCCTTCAGCGCGCGGCTGGAAAGACCGATGTCACAGCGCCCCTCAGAGACTGCCTGGATACCGGAGCCAGAGCCGGTGGGGTTATAGGTAAAGGTGACGCCAGCGTTTGCCGACATGAACGATTCGCCGAGCGCGCCGATGACCTTTTCCATGGACGTCGAGCCGTCGGTTGCGACCTGACCGGAAACCTGCTTTGCGCAGCCGGCGAACAGCGCCGCAACGCACAAAACTGCAAGTGCAATGCTGATAAGCTTTTTCATGATTTGTAATCTCCTTTTTATGTTTGTTTTTCTTTGATATCTTGTCCTTACGCCTATCAGCATACGTCCGGCACGTAAAATGGAAAAGCGAGGTTTTGTAAAATCGGTGTAAAACCGCAAAAGCGCAGAAAATGCCCGGCATGGAGGTCCATGCCGGGCGCGGGAGGGGAAGGCGTTACTTTTTCAAAAAGGAGAACAGTCCGCCCTTTTTCTCATACGGCTCGCAGCTGCAGCGGAGCAGACGGTAGCCCGTGGGGTCGAGCGCGGCTTTCAGCTCGGCTTCCGGAATCTGCGTTTCGCTCAGGATCACTGCCTCGCCCTTGGAATGGGATGCGGTGACCTTCTTGACGGAGAACTTGCTGCGGATGGTGTCGCAGACGTGGCTTTCGCACATGCCGCACGCCATGCCGTCGATGGAAAGCGTGATCTGATACATAAAAATACCTCCTGATGCGCGGCGGCAGGCGATATAAAGCAGACGGTTAGACAAGACTAACCGAACGGCTGAAAAAACAGCCTGCCGGGGGCTTTGATTTGTTCATATCATACCGCGAAGGTAGGCAGAAGTCAAGAGGGGCTGTCAACATGGAAAACAAAAGGAAAAAAGTGCGGAAAAAGGTCTTGACAACCATGGTTAGAGGTGCTAAACTATTGGCTGGTTAGGGAGGCTTAACCATGGCCGCGATGCCGTGTCGTCCTCCAAACCATTTTTTCAGAACAGCGGTTAGCTGTGACTAACCGAGACAGCGAGGTGTTGGATATGCTGCCGTTGACACTGGCAAATATCGGAGAAGAACAGATGATTCATAAGGTGGGCGGCTCGCCGGAGGTGAAAAAGCACCTTGAGGATATGGGCTTTGTCGCCGGAGGACTGGTCACTGTCGTTTCGTCCCTGAATGGCAACGTCATCGTCAAGGTCAAGGAAGCGCGCGTGGCAATCAGCGAGGAAATGGCGCGCAAAATCATGGTTTAATCGATCATGCGCCGGAAACGGCGTAAGAAAAAGGAGACAGAGGTATGAAAACATTGAAAGACGCCAAAATCGGCGAAACCGTCAAGGTTGTGAAGCTGACGGGCGAGGGTCCTGTCAAGCGCCGCATCATGGACATGGGCATTACGAAGGGCACGGAAGTGTTCGTCCGGAAAGTTGCGCCCCTCGGAGACCCCATGGAGGTCACCGTCCGCGGCTATGAGCTTTCGCTCCGCAAAGCGGATACGGAAATGATTGAGGTTCAGTAATTACATTGTATTAAATTTTTTGAATGCTTGTTTGATGACTCTAATTTCAATTAGAGAACTGAAACAAGGAGGAGAAGTGACATGGAAAAGCAAATCAAAATTGCCCTTGCGGGCAACCCGAACTGCGGCAAAACAACGCTGTTCAATGCGCTGACGGGTTCGAACCAGTTCGTCGGCAACTGGCCGGGCGTCACGGTCGAAAAGAAGGAAGGCAAGCTCAAGAAGCATGACGACGTCGTCATCATGGACCTTCCCGGCATCTACTCCCTTTCCCCGTATACCCTCGAAGAAGTCGTTGCGCGTAACTACCTGATTACCGAGCGCCCCGATGCGATTCTGAACATCATCGACGGCACGAACCTGGAGCGCAACCTGTACCTGACCACGCAGCTGACCGAGCTGGGCATTCCGGTCGTCATCGCCATCAACATGATGGACGTCGTCCGCAAGAACGGCGAC
>DPCD01000058.1:15594-16030 GCA_003516765.1 Clostridiales bacterium
TCGTCCGCAAGAACGGCGACAAGATCAACACCGCTGAGCTGAGCCGTGAGCTGGGCTGCGAGATCGTCGAGATCTCCGCGCTGAAGGGCACCGGCATCATGGAAGCTGCCGAGGCGGCAATCCGCGCGGCAAAGGGCACGAAGACCGTCCCGATGCACACGTTCTCCGGTCCGGTCGAGCATGCGATTGCGCACATCGAAGAGGCTGTCGTCCACGACAAGCCCGAAGAGCAGCAGCGCTGGTACGCGATCAAGATCTTTGAGCGCGACGACAAGGTCCTCGAGAGAATCAAGGTTCCGGCAGACGTCATGGCGCATGTCGAGCAGGACATCAAGGCGGCGGAGACCGAGCTGGACGACGACGCGGAGTCCATCATTACCAACGAGCGCTATGTCTACATTGCGCAGCTGATCAAGAACTGCTACAAGAAAAAGAA
>DPCD01000057.1:0-219 GCA_003516765.1 Clostridiales bacterium
AAGCGCCGGGCTCGCTGACAAACCAGAGCTTGTTCATGTCCGAGCCGTAGTCCTCGCTGCGGGCGATAAAGCGCGTGTTTTCCTGCGTAAGATTTGCGCCCGCATAGATCGTGGTGCAGGCAGAGGCTGTGGTAAGCGCGGAGGCGATCACGCCCGCGGCGCAAAGGACGCCGGCAAGTACCCGCTTCATGGTGAAATTCTTCATAGCTTCCTCCTTTT
>DPCD01000057.1:420-805 GCA_003516765.1 Clostridiales bacterium
CTTCATAGCTTCCTCCTTTTCTTTTCGATGGGCAGCTTGTGCCGCCGGAATTCTGATACGCTAACGAACTGATACGCTAATGGTTTAGCTGACTAAATTATAGCACGTCTCGCAAAAAAAGAAAGCCCGCAGTTCCGACAAAAAAGACGAAGGCGCATCTTGCACCTTCGTCAATTTCTCTAAATGTCTGCGCTAATCCACCATCACGCGCTCGACGCCTGTGCAGCGCCGCGTTTTTGCGTCGATCGTAAAGACCGCGCCGCAGAGCCTGCACGGTCCGCCCGCCGGCTCATAGCGGGATTTCAGTTCGCCCCGGAACAGCGCGATGGACTGCTCGGGCTTCACGCCCAGAACGGAAATCGCGGGACCCGTCATGCCGAGGTCG
>DPCD01000057.1:1035-1320 GCA_003516765.1 Clostridiales bacterium
GTCGGTCTGATAGCCCGTGCCGTTCGGCAGAACCTGCTCATCCGCGGTGGGGACATGCGTGTGCGTGCCCCAGAGGGCGGAGATTTTTCCGTCCAGATAGTAGCCCATCGCCAGCTTTTCGCTTGTGGCTTCGGCGTGGAAGTCGATCAGCACGGGAATGTCTCCGATGTCGCGCAGAATTTTGTCAATCACGCGGAACGGATTGTCGGGACCAAAGTCCATGGAGCATCTGCCGATCAGATTGACGACCGCGACCGGTCCTGCCTTCGTCTCAAAAATGCCCCA
>DPCD01000057.1:1604-4299 GCA_003516765.1 Clostridiales bacterium
CAGGAAGTTTGCCGGACGGAGGATGTAGCCGCACTCGTCCAGATACGGGAGAATTTCCCGCCGGTTCCAGGTGTGGTTTCCGAGCGTGATCACGTCCGCACCCGCGTCAAAGATCGCGTCCGCCTGCTGCGGCGTGATGCCGACGACATTGGCGTTTTCCCCGTTGACCACGCAGAAATCGACGCCGTAGAGCCGCTTGATTCCGCGCAGCTTCTGCTGCAAAAACCGAAGACCCGGCGCGCCCACCACGTCGCCCACTGCCAACACACGAAATTCCATATCTTATGCTCCTGCTTTCGTTCAGTTTATCCGTATTATAGCATTCCGAAAACGATTTGCCTATGGTATACTGAAAAAAGAAAGACCGTGCAACCGGGGGAAAATTTTCTCGTCTGGAAGAGTAGACAAACAGAAGGAGGGCGCTATGGAAGATTCCCAGATTATTGACCTGTATTGGGCAAGGCTGGAACAGGCGATACAGGAGACGGATACGAAGTACGGCGGCTACTGCCGTGCGATTGCCCACAATATTTTGAAGAGCATGGAAGACAGCGAGGAGTGCGTGTCGGACACGTGGCTGCGCGCCTGGAACGCGATGCCGCCGCAGCGGCCGTCGGTTCTCTCGGCGTTTTTGGGACGTATCACGCGCAATCTCTCGCTCGACCGCTACAAAGCCGCACGCGCGGAAAAACGCGGAGGAAGCAGCTTTCCGGCGGCGCTCGACGAGCTGTCGGAGTGCGTCCCGGCAGGCGGCAGCGTTGAGCAGACGATGGACGAGCGCGAGCTGGGGCAGGCAATTGACCGGTTTCTGCGCACGATTCCGGAAAAGCAGTGCAGTCTGTTTCTGCGCCGGTACTGGTATGCAGAGTCGATCTCGCAGATCGCAGAGCGCTACTCGCTGAAGGAGAACACCGTCAAATCCATTCTGTTCCGCACGCGCGAGCAGCTGCGAAAATTCTTGCAGAAGGAGGGCGTTGCCGTATGACAAGGCAGGAACGACAGGAGAAACTGTTTCGAGCCATCGGTTATGTGGGAGACGATCTGATTCAGCGTGCCGATGCGCCTGCGCAGGCAGAGCGGAAGCAGCCGGCTGTGTGGATCAAATGGGCGGCGCTTGCCGCCTGCTGCGCGTTGGTGATTGGGCTTGCGGCGCGGCTTCCGATTTTTCAGGCAAAAAGCAGCGCGCCCGAGATGACTCCCATGACCATAGAAACGACAACGCAGGAGGCGCCTGCGGAGGAGGAAAAAGCCGAAGCGCCGGATATGACAGAGGAAGCTGCCGCTGAAGCGCCCGCCGAGGCGGAGGACAACACAGCCGGTGCGCGCGAACCTGCGGCGACCGATACAGAAGGACAGAAGGACGGCGTCTCGGTGCAGCAGGCGCTGCTGCTGAATACGACGCTCGGACCCGTGAAACTCGGTATGCCGTCTGCGGACGTGCGCTCGATTCTGGGCGCGCCCAAGGAGGACCGCGGCGAGTTCTATGTCTGCACGGACAAGGGCGATTACCGCTATGCGACCTGGGCGTACAATCTGAGCAATGATCCGGATTATATCTGTGATGTATTGCTCCGTTTTGCCGACGTGGGAGACGGGCTTGTTCTGGACGAAATCATGACGTTCGGCACCAGCGACTGGGCGCTTCCCACCGGCATCCGTAACGGCAGCAGCGCAGACGACGTGCTTGCCGCTTACCCGGACGCGCAGGTTCAGTACAACGGACCGGACGGCGCTTTGAGCGCAGTCGTATTTGAGGCTGGTCATGTGCATCTGCATATTATGGTTGAAAACGGCGAGGTCACAAATATCACGCTTGGCACGTACTATGAAGACCCCGGCTGGGTGGACGAAACGCCCGCGGAAGAACCGGCATATTCGTTCGCGAGCAGCGACATGATCGTCTATCAAAAAGAAGAGGACGGCTGGCTTTCCTACCACATGAAGGGGCAGACCGCCAAAAAGCTTGAGGTGATACTCGGCATCGAGGACCTGACGCCGATGGACGAGCTTGTGCAGGCGCGCTATTATATCGACTTCCAGAACGGCACCGTCGTGATGCTGGGAGATGACCGGCTTTCCGGCGCGGTATATACCTGCGACGATCTGAACGGCCTCCGCGCCGCGATGAACGAAGGCGCAGACCCCACGCCGTATCTGACTCTGGTGCAGATGTGTGCGTTCCCGGCGGGCACAGATGAGGTGGTGCTGGAGATGTCGGTCGCCTGCGGCGGTCTCATAGAGTAAATATCCTTCCCAAAAGGCTCCCCGCGGGGAGCCTTTTGTGCGTTTTTGGGGCTTCCGCTTTATCTGTCTAAATTCTTTCTTGACACCGTATCCCATAAACAGTACAATAGATAATTGGAATTCGTATAGCCGCCTGTCTGGCGCAGGGGAGCCGTTCGGCGGTTTGACTTATTCATTCCGGGCAGCCGGAAACCACCCAATACTGTGAAAAGGAGGTGGGTTCGCAACTTATGGAATTCAATACGTTAAGCCTCATCCTTTGCATCGCACTGGTCGTGATCGGCGTCGTCTGTTTCTTCATCGGCATTACCTATCGCAAGAAGGTTGCCGAAAAGGAGATCGGAAGCGCCGAAGAGGAGGCTCGCCGCATCATCAACGAGTCAATCAAGGGCGGCGAGAACAAGAAGCGCGAGATGCTGCTCGAAGCAAAGGAAGAAATCCATAAATCGCG
>DPCD01000057.1:4508-15556 GCA_003516765.1 Clostridiales bacterium
CTCCAGCAGAAGGAAGAATCGCTCGACAAGAAGCTGGACCTTCACGAGAAGAAAGAAGAGGAGCTGGCAAAGAAAGCCGTCAGCATCCAGAACCAGCAGGAGGAGGTCGCCAGCTTAAAGCGCAGTCAGATGGAGATGCTGGAGAAAATCTCCGGCTTGACGCAGGAAGAGGCGAAAGCCTATATCCTCAAGGGCGTGGAAGCGGACGTGCGCCACGAAACCGCTGTCAAGATCAAGGAGATCGAGCAGCAGTACAAGGACGATGCCGACGCTCTGGCACGTGAGATTATCACCACTGCCATCCAGCGCTGCGCGGCAGACCATGTGGCGGAAGCGACGGTCTCCGTCGTGCCGCTGCCGAACGATGAGATGAAGGGCAGAATCATCGGACGCGAGGGCCGCAACATTCGCACGCTCGAGACGATCACGGGCGTCGATCTGATCATCGACGACACGCCAGAGGCAATCACCGTTTCCTCGTTTGACCCCGTGCGCCGCGAGATTGCGCGCCTGGCGCTGGAAAAGCTCATCGCCGACGGACGCATCCATCCGACCCGCATCGAGGACATGGTGGAGAAAGCGCGCCGCGAGGTCGACCACACGATCAAGGTCGAGGGCGAACGTGCAAGCTTTGAAACCGGCGTGCACAATCTGCACCCCGAGATCATCAAGCTGCTTGGTCGGCAGAAATACCGCACGTCCTATGGTCAGAACGTGCTGAACCACTCCATCGAGGTCTCGCACATCGCGGGTCTTCTTGCCAGCGAGCTGGGCGTCGATGTGACGCTTGCCAAGCGCGCAGGTCTGCTGCATGACCTCGGCAAGGCAGTCGACCACGAGATGGAAGGCAGCCATGTCCAGCTGGGCGTGGAGCTTGCAAAGAAGTACAAGGAAAGCCCCGTCGTCATCAACGCCATCGAGGCGCACCATGGCGATGTCGAGCCGCAGACCATCATTGCCTGTCTGGTGCAGGCAGCCGACGCAATCTCTGCCGCACGCCCCGGTGCGCGCCGTGAAAACGTCGAGAACTATATCCGCAGACTTGAAAAGCTCGAGGAGTTGACCAGCTCCTTCCCCGGCGTCGAGAAATCCTACGCCATCCAGGCGGGTCGTGAGGTCCGCATCATGGTCAAGCCCGAGGAGGTCACCGAGGACAACATGATTCTGCTGGCGCACGATCTGGCAAAGAAGATCGAGGCAGAACTCGAATACCCCGGTCAGATCAAGGTCAACGTCATCCGCGAGACCAAGGCGGTCGAGTACGCCAAGTAAAAAACAACAAAGCTCCCCCCTGCCGCAGGCAGGGGGGAGCTTTTGCGTGGCAGCGGGAGTATTACATGGCGGTGGCGCTTTTGCATGGCGGCGAAGCTTTGCGTGACCGAAAAAAATGCAGCGCCGGGCGGGTCAGAGCATGCCGATGCGGGAAAGCACGCGCTTTTTGGTGCGGCTCCGGCTCTCTGTCAGGCGCAGGCGCAGAACGGCAGCGGTGCGGTCGTCCGGCATGGCATCCTCGCTGCTGCCGACGACGCCCGCAGCAAGCTCCCGCACCGAAAGCTCCCCGCAGCCGAGAAGATAGCGCGAGGCAAGCTCTGCGTCGACGCCGTCGCTGGTCAGAATCAGCGCCTCGCCGCGCTGCAGGGACACCCGGAGGCACTCCGGACCGTAGCTTCTTCCCACACCGAGACCCGGGGGAGGAAGCGCGGAGCCCAGCCGCTGGACTGTGCGCCCGAACTTCAGAAACGACGGCGCGGCGCCCCATTTATGCAGGAAGCCCTCCGCCGTGACGAGGCTTACCTGCAGCAGGTCAATTGCCGCAAAGCCGCCGCCGTCGCGCAGAATATAAAGTCCGTTGATGGTCTGCATCGCGTCGTGCGCGTCGATGCCGGACTCAATCAGCTCCTTCAAAAGCGCGCTGGCGGAGACTGCTTCGTCCCGCGCCTGCTCGCCCGAGCCCATGCCGTCGCACAGCAGAAGATAGTACCACTCGCCCGCGCGGAAGCTTGCGCCATAGTCGCCGGAGATATTGGAACCGCGCAGTCCCGCCGCGCGGAAGCCGAGCTCGGGGGCGTACTGGTCCGGCTCAGCCTGTGCCTGCGAGGGCTCGGCAAGATTCTGCAGGAGCCTTGATAAAACGCGGTACTGGTCGCAGAGAATCTGGCGGCTTTCGGCAAGGCGCGACTGATACTGGACCTTTGCCAGCTGTGTGGAAAGCGCGTCGTTGACCGCGCGCAGGAAGCTGTCGGTGTGGCAGCAGCGCGCCAGAAACAGCGGCGGCAGATCGTCGCGTTTTGCTTCGCCCCGGCGCAGAATCCCGCGCGAGGCGCGGCTGAGCAGACGGAAGGTCTCCTGTGCGTTCTGCTCCCAGCAGACGCTCCATTTGGCGCACGAGCGGCAGATTTCCTCGGCTGCCTTGTCGAAAACCGCCGCGCTCTGCGGCTCCAGACCGCTAGTGCAGCCGCGCTGCAGGTTTGCCGCAAGCGACCACAATGCGCCGGACGCTGCCGTGAGAGACTTTTCGCGCGCCGCGTCCAGAGGCGCCTCCTGCCCGGAAAGAAGCGCCTGCACGGGCTTCCAGAAAACAAGCCCCAGCAGCGTTCCCAGAAACATGGCAGGCGGAAACATCGTCTCTCCGGCGCCGAAGACAAACGAGCCTGCCGCGAGCGTCAGGAAGAAGAGGCTTCCGCGCACGAGCGCGAAGCGCGGCTTCGTATAGTGGCACACGATGGCGCCGAGGCACAAAAGCGCGCCTGCGCTGTAGTCCGGGCGAAAGCTTGCCTCCAGAATGATCGAGCAGCCGCATGCTGCCAGCAGGAAAAACCGCGAGCCGCTGCATAAAAGCACCGCGCAGCCCGATAGAATCAGACTCAGCGGCAGCCCCGGCAGCAGCGTCAGTCGGCTGGCGCTTGCCAGAAGAAACACGCCGAGCGCACCGATTGCCTCGACCTTTTTTTCCGGCAGCCCGGAAAACAGCACGCTGCACAGAAAGATCAGCGCCGTTTTTCCGGCTAAAATGGCAGCGGCGGAAACATGAACAGGCGCGCTCAAAAGGAAAATCAGGCCTGTCATCGCGTAAATTCCGGCGGAAAGTCCTGGCAGAAAGTAGCGCCGGGAGGCGGGAATCACGTCGTGGAACAGACACGATGCCGCCAGAATCAAAAAGCCCGCCGACACCGGCTCTGCTGCGCTGCCCGCGCCCCAGAAGACAAAATAGCCCAGCGCCGCGCCCGCGTAGGAGCAGACTGCCGCCAGAGAAAACGGCAGCGCCGCGGTCAGTGCGATTGCCGCCGGAAGCGTGCTTGCGCCGATTTGCACCGCCGCCAGCAAAAAGCCTGCGGCAGACGCGCCGAGCGCATACAGCCCCAGACGAACGAGCGGCGGCGAGAGCGCCGCAGCAATCCGGCGCGCGGCAGGAGAGCGGGTATCTGCGCGTTTTTTCATTGGTTCCATCTCCGCATTTGTGATGCCTGTCAGTCTAGCAGAGAAGCGGCAAAAAGCCTGTCGGGAAATGCGCCGGGAAATAGATACGCAACAATCCGCTTGCGTGCGGGGCAAAAACAGCGTACAATAGCGGAAGATCAAAACAGCGCGGAGGGCAATATGGCGACCGAGTTTGAAATCAAGCTGCGCGCGGGAAACGTGCGGCAGCTGGAGAAAATCTTAAAAGACCCGCAGGTGGCGGGGCACGCGCTGGAAAAGCTGCGCGAGATTCACATGAAAACGACCTATTACGATACGGCAGACGGCGCGCTGACGGCGCGCAGATGGATGCTGCGCGTGCGGCAGGAAAACGAAAGAAGCGTCGTGACGATGAAAACGCCCGGCGTCGGCTACGCACGCGGCGAGTGGGAATGCGAGGGGGATTCTCCCGAGGCGGCAATCGAGACCCTGATCGGCAGGGGCGCGCCGGAAGAGCTGCGGGAGCTGAGCGCACCGGGGCTTCAAATGGTCTGCGGCGCAACGTTTATCCGGCTGACCCAGCCGCTGCGGCTGAGCGGGAAGACAACGTGCGAGATCTGCGCCGACGGCGGAGAGCTGCTGGGCGGGAAGCGCCGCGAGCCGTTCTGCGAGCTGGAGCTGGAGCTTTCGCGCGGGAGCGAAAACGAGCTTCTGGCGTTTTCCCAAGCACTGGCTTCAAAATATTGACTCATAGAAGAGCAAAAAAGCAAATTTGTCCGCGCCAGACGGTTGGCGGATGGAAAATAATATGATATAGTAAGCTTGGATGGTAAAACCTACAGAATTCCGGATGATTGCTTCATCGGGAATTCGTATATGAAAGGAAAAAACATCATGCAGACGAATCCGAATATCAATCTGACCATGCTCTGCGACTTTTATGAGCTGACCATGGCAAACGGCTACTTCCGCAGCGGCATGCAGGACAAGATCACCTATTTCGATCTGTTCTTCCGCAAGGTGCCGGACGAGGGCGGCTTTGCCATCGCGGCGGGTCTGGAGCAGGCGATCGAGTATATCCAGAACCTGCATTTCGGCGAAGACGACATCGCCTATCTTCGCTCGCGCGGCATTTTCGGCGAGGATTTCCTGGACTATCTGAAAAGCTTCCGCTTCACGGGAGACATCTGGGCGGTGCCGGAGGGCACGCCGGTTTTCCCGAAGGAGCCGATTCTCACCGTGCGAGCGCCCGCAATCGAGGCGCAGCTGGTTGAAACTTTCCTGCTGCTGACTCTCAACCATCAGAGCCTGATTGCGACGAAGGCAAACCGTGTCTGCCGCGCGGCAAAGGGCAGAGTTGTTCTGGAATTCGGCTCCCGGCGCGCACAGGGAAGCGACGCGGCGATTCTGGGTGCAAGAGCGGCGTATATCGGCGGCTGCGCCGGAACGGCGTGCACGCTCACCGATCAGATCTACGGCGTTCCTGCCGGCGGCACGATGGCGCATTCGTGGGTCCAGATGTTCCCCAGCCAGTATGAGGCGTTCAGAACCTACTGTGAAATTTATCCGGACAATCCCACGCTGCTGGTCGATACCTATAATACGCTGCAAAGCGGCATTCCCGACGCCATCCGCGCGTTCAACGAGGTATTAAAGCCCCGCGGTCTTACCAAGTGCGGCATCCGGCTGGACTCGGGCGATATGACATATCTGACAAAAAAGGCGCGGCAGATGTTGGATGACGCGGGCTGGCAGAGCTGCTCCATTTCGTGTTCGAACGCGCTCGACGAGTATCTGATTCGCGACCTTCTGTTACAGGGCGCGCAAATTGACCAGTTTGGCGTCGGCGAGCGGCTGATTACCGCAAGATCCGAGCCGGTCTTCGGCGGCGTTTATAAGCTTGCGGCGATTGAAGACGAGAACGGCAACGTGATTCCCAAGATCAAGGTCAGCGAAAATGTCGGCAAGATCACAAACCCGCACTTCAAAAAGCTCTACCGCTTCTTCGGCGCCGACAATGGCAAGGCGATTGCAGATTATCTGTGCGTGTACGATGAAACGGTCGACGACACGAAGGATCTGGAAATCTTCGACCCCGACGCAACCTGGAAGCGCAAGAAGGTCTATAATTTCCAGGCGAAGGAGCTGATGGTGCCGATTTTCAAAAACGGCGAACTGGTCTACAAGCTGCCGAGCCTGCCGGAAATCAAGGCGTACTGCCAGCAGCAGATCGACACCCTCTGGGACGAAGTCAAGCGCTTTGACAATCCGCATACCTACTATGTCGACCTCTCGCAGAAGCTCTGGCAGATCAAATATGATCTGCTGCGCGAGAAAACGTTCTGATGAAAAAGGCAAGCCGGGACCTGGCGCTGTGCGGCGTTTTGTGCGCGCTGGCGGTGGCAATCATGGCGATGGGAACGATCCTCCCGGTTGCGACCTACTGCGCGCCGGTGCTGGCAAGCATGACGCTGCTGCCGGTGCTGGTTTTGTGCGGGGAGAAGCTGAGCTGGGCAATGTTTTTTGCAAGCGCGATGCTGAGTCTGCTGCTTGCGCCCGACAAGGAAGCAGCGGCAATCTTTCTGGCGCTGGGATACTACCCGATCGTCAAGCCCAAGCTGGACAGAAAGCCGAAAATCCGGCGCTGGGTCGGGAAATTTCTGCTCTTTAACGTTTCGATTCTCGCGGTCTATGCGGCGCTTTTGTTCGTGTTGCGGCTCGATGCGCTGCGCGAGGAATTTTCCGCGATGTCGGGCGCGCTGCTTGCCGGCTTGCTGCTCGGCGGCAACTTCCTGTTCTGGCTGGACGACCGGCTGCTCGGGCGCTTTGCGCCGAGGGCGGCTGCGCTCTGCGCGCGCTGGGAGAAAAAACACAGATAAGCAAAGCAGCGGAACGTCTGGTATGATAAGAAAAAGCAACCCGTCATGACGAAAGGAAGCAAAAGCCATGGCAAACTTTACAAAGCAGGCAATCAAGGCGGCGTTTCTGGAGCTGCTGGACGAAAAGCCGCTGAACAAGATTTCGGTGCGCGACATCGTCGAGCGCTGCGGCATCAACCGCAATTCGTTTTACTATCATTTTCAGGATATTCCGTCGCTGCTGGGCGAGATCATCGTCGAGCGGACAAACGAGCTGATGGCGCAGTATCCGACGGTCGACAAGATCGAAGAGGCGTTCCGCGCGTCGATTGACTACGCGCAGAAAAACCGCCGCGCGATCATGCACGTGTATAACTCCGTCAGCCGCGATACCTTTGAGGCAAGCGTCATGCGCCTGTGCGCGTATATGACCGAGCAGTACCTGAAATCCGCCTACCCAGACGCCGAAATTTCGGACACGGACCGCGAGGTGCTGCACCGGTTCATCAAGTGCCAGCTTTTCGGGCTCTGCATCGACTGGATGCTCGGCGGCATGAAGCCGGATACGGGAGAAAAAATGGCGCGGATTCTGGAGCTTTACCGCGGCGTTGCGGAGCTGATTCTGGAAAAATGCCGCGCGTCGAACGCTTGAAACTTTTGCAGCTGCCCAGTTTTCAGACAAATCGCGCCGGATGTCTGTCTTTCAGACATCCGGTTTTCTCTGCCCATGGAGGAAAAAAGAAGCCGCCGGTATAATCAAAAGCAAATAACAGGCTGTGCGCGCTCGCGCGCGAAAGGGGAGCTTCGATATGCGTTCCGTCGTTCCGATGAAAACGGCAAAAATCGGATATCTGGTGATATCCGTTCTGTTCTGTGTGCTGGGCATTGTTCTCATTGCCGCGCCCGGTACATCGGTCGTGTGGCTGGGGCGGCTGCTCGGCATCGGTATGATCGTCTTCGGCGCGATCAAACTGGTGGGCTATTTTTCAAGAGACCTGTTCCGCCTGGCATTTCAGTATGATCTGGCGTTCGGCATTCTGCTGATTGCGCTCGGCATCGTGACGCTTGCGCGTCCGGGCGGCGCCATGAGCTTTCTGTGTATCGTCTTCGGCATTCCCGTGCTTGCCGACGGGCTGTTCAAGATTCAGATTTCGCTCGACGCAAAGCGCTTCGGCATCGAAAAATGGTGGGTTGTGCTGCTGCTGGCAGCGCTGACGTGCGTGATCGGGCTGCTGCTCGTCATCCGCCCGTCGGAGGCGGCAAGGGCGCTGATGGTGCTGATGGGCATTTCACTGCTGCTCGACGGAATTTTGAACATTTGCGTGGCGTGGCTGTGCGTGAAAATCGTCCGCAACCAGCGCCCGGACGCATTGGACGAGGACTATGAAGAGCTGAAGGATGAATGAGAAGCGGAAGGACGAGTGAGGAGGAAATGTTTTGAAAACAATCGAAACCTGGTTTCTCTGGCTGATGATCTACAGCATCATCGGCTGGGTATATGAAAGCACGATCTGCTCCATCGGACACCGGAAGCTCATCAACCGCGGCTTTCTGAACGGTCCGTACTGCCCGATTTATGGCACGGGCGCGGTGCTGGTGCTGCTCGTGCTGGGCAGGATTCAGAACCCGGTGCTGCTGTTTTTTGCGGGCGCGCTGGTGACGTGCAGTCTGGAATATCTGACGTCGTGGCTGATGGAAAAGCTGTTCCACGCCCGGTGGTGGGACTACTCGAAGCGGAAATTCAACATCGGCGGGCGCGTGTGCCTGATCGGGGCAGTCGTCTTCGGCGCGTTCTCGGTGGTGCTGGTGCTGGTCCTGCATCCGTTTGTCAAGAGCCTGACCGACCGGCTGACGGACGCGGCATTAAACTGGATCTGTGCGATTTTGTTTGTGGGCATTGTCTCAGACCTTGTCGTGACGGTGAAGGGACTGCTCGGCACGCACGCGGTCTTTGCCGAGTACGCGGTGCTGCTGCAGCAGAAGCGCAAGGAGCTGGCTGACAGACTCAGAACCGGCGCGACCGAGGGGCGCGAGCGCATCCTTGCGGCAACGCAGGAGGAGCGCGCAAAGCTCCGCGAGGCTGCCGCATACGGCGAAGAGGAGCGCGAACGCATCCGCCGCGACACCGAAGAAGAGCGCGACCGGTTCTATGCAAAGCTGCAGATGCGCCTGAACGCGCAGCAGCGCCGCACGATCTACAGCTTCCCGCACCTGACGCTCACGCGCAACAACGAAGTTCTCGACGGTCTGCGCCAGAACATGGAAAAGGTGCGCCAACGCGCAAAAAAGACCTCGTAGAGTTTCGCCCCGCAGGGCGAAATAAAATGAGAATCCATATTATCCGGCGGCTTTGCCGACCGGAAATATACTGATCGCCTCGCAAGTGTGAAATTTGTGCGCCTTTGGCGCACAAATTATGCGCGCAGCCGAGGCGCATCTTTTCCATGCAAAAAGCGTTAGCTTTTTGCATGAGAAAATATATGTGGCATTTTTTATCGTTTTGTAATATAATGTTACCATCGCAGGAAAGAAAGGAGGCTATGGCAAACGCCATCAAAAGCGCCAGTGCCTGCCGGAGCCCGGCAGGACAACGAGGGGAAACGTGATCGAAGGTTCGGCGGATGCGTTTCCGTGCCACCCTGTGCGCGTGACGCAGTCAGAAATATGCGGGTAACCGCAAAACAGAGGGGCTGCGAACAGGAAGCAGGCAAATATCTGCGAGTTTGTCCTGAACCTATCTCAGGAGGAACTTAATTATGTGTGGAATTGTTGGTTATATCGGCAAGGAGCAGGCGGCGCCCATTTTATTGGAGGGGCTTGCGCGGCTGGAGTACCGGGGCTATGACTCCGCAGGCATCTGCGTGGCGGAAAACGGCGTGCTGGACGTTGCAAAGTGCAAGGGCAGGCTTAAAAATCTCGCCGCGATGACGGAAAACGGCGCGCTGCTGCACGGCACTGCCGGCATCGGGCACACCCGCTGGGCGACCCACGGCGAGCCGAACGATATCAACTCCCATCCCCATGTGTCCCAGAACGGCAAGGTCGCGCTGGTTCACAACGGCATCATTGAAAACTATCTGGAAATCCGCGAATTTCTCGAAGAAAAGGGCGTGCAGTTCACGTCCCAGACCGATTCGGAGGTTGTCGCGCAGCTGCTCGAGTACTGCCTCGGGCTCGACGAGGTCCACTGCATGCAGGACGCCATCTACATGGTCCTGCACCGTATCGAGGGCGCCTATGCCTTCGGCATCGTCTGCGCAGACGATCCGGAGCGGATCTACGCGGCAAGAAAGGATGCGCCGCTGCTGCTGGGCTACGGTGACGGCTGCAACTTCATCGCCTCGGACGTGACGGCGCTGGTCAAATACACCAGAGACGTTTCGTACATGGAAGACGGCGAGGTAGCGGTTCTGACGCGCGACTCCATTCAGGTCTTCAACGCCATGGAGCTGCCGATTGAAAAGGAGCATCACCACGTCGACTGGGAGATTTCCGCGGCAGAAAAGGGCGGCTATCCGCATTTCATGCTCAAGGAAATCATGGAGCAGCCCGAGGCGCTGCGCCGCGCGATCACCCCGCGCGTCAAAGACGGCAGAATCGATTTCGGCGATCTGATCCTCAGCAGACAGACCGTTGAAAATTTCAGCCGCATCATGATCATCGCCTGCGGGTCTTCGTATCACGTGGGCATGCTCGGCAAATACACGATCGAAAAGCTGACGCGCATCCCGGTCGAGGCGGTCTTAGCCTCCGAGTTCCGGTACTGCGACCCGATTGTGAATGACAGAACGCTTGTCATCGTCATCAGCCAGTCGGGCGAAACGCTCGACACCATGGCGGCGCTGCGCGAGGCAAAAGCGCGCGGGGCGCGGGTGCTGTCGATTGTCAACGTGGTCGGAAGCTCGATTGCGCGCGAATCGGATGACGTGCTCTACACCTGGGCAGGACCCGAGATTGCCGTTGCCACGACGAAGGCATACTCCACGCAGCTGGCAGTCATTGATATGCTGGCAATTTACATGGCGGACGCGCTCGGAAAGCTCGGCGCGCAGGAGTATGCACGTCTGGTGCAGGAGCTGCTGCGGCTGCCGGAGAAGATTGAAACGGTGCTGCAGAGCCGCGAGAAGATTCAGTTCTTCGCTTCCAAGTATTTTAACCATGACTCGGTCTTCTTTATCGGTCGTAACCTCGACTATGCGCTGGGGCTCGAGGGCTCGCTCAAGCTCAAGGAGATTTCCTATATCCACTCCGAGGCGTATGCGTCGGGCGAACTCAAGCACGGCACGATTTCTCTGATCGAGGACGGCACGCTGGTCATTGCGCTGGGGCTTTACGGACCGCTGTTTGAAAAGGCAATGAGCAACGTCATCGAGGTCAAGGCAAGAGGCGCAAGTGTCCTTGCGCTTACGACCGAGAGCGGCGCGGAAGAGATGGAAAAGCGCGTCGATGCGCTCATGACTGTGCCCGACACGGAACTGATGTTCCTGCCGTCGCTGGGCGTGGTGAGTCTGCAGCTGTTTGCGTATTATATCGCGCTGCAAAGAGGCTGCGATATTGATAAGCCGAGAAATCTTGCAAAGAGTGTGACTGTGGAATAACGCAAAAGCCCCGGAGCGATGCTCCGGGGCTTTGATATTCTGTGGTCCAGGGACCAGGGGTTGACTGGCAGTGCCCTGCTAGCCTGGTAGGTTTCGACCCCACGCTTCTTATCTGCGAAAAGAAGCGCGGTGTCGAGACTCCGCGAAGAAGTTGCCCAAAGGAACCCCTTGGAAGGGGTAAACTATACCCCAAGAA
>DPCD01000137.1:0-815 GCA_003516765.1 Clostridiales bacterium
GCCGGGCGGATTGACGATGAGGTGCAGACGATCCTGATGCAGGCATACGACAAATGCACCGAGCTTCTGAAAGCCCATGACGCGCAGTTAGACGCCGTTGCCGCATACCTGATGGCGCACAACAATATGGGAAGAGCCCAGTTTGAGGCGGTCATGGAGGGAAAGCCCGTGCCTGACGCAGATGTTCTGCCGATTACTTCCGTAGAAGCCATCGAAGAAGAGCCGCATCCATCTGAAGAAGAATAAATGCACGGAAGGTCTGCCGCGTATGCGGCGGACCTTTTTTCAGGAGACGCTATGGAACATTACAATGCGCTGAGCCCTTACCTCAAAAATCGCTTTGGCTGCAAGATCTGCAAGCTTTCGCTTTCCGCAGGCTGCACCTGCCCGAACCGCGACGGAACGCTTGGCACACGAGGCTGCATGTTCTGCTCGGGAAGCGGCGAGTTTGCCGCGTCCGGCTTGGCTTCCATTCCGGAACAGCTGGAGCAGGCAAAGCTGATTCTCGGCAAAAAAGCGCATAACGCCAGGTTCATCGCCTATTTTCAGGAGTTCACGAATACCTACGGGGATGTATCCCGGTTGGAGCCGCTGTTTTTGCAGGCGATGGAGCCGGACGATGTCGTCGCGCTTTCCATTGCCACACGCCCGGACTGTCTGCCGGAAGATATCCTTCGCATGCTCTCTCGCCTGCGTGAAAAGAAGCCCGTATTCGTTGAGCTGGGGCTTCAGACCATGCACGACGAAACCGCGCGCTATATCCGCCGCGGCTACCGGCTGCCCGTTTTCGATGCGGCGGTAGATAGGCTTCATAC
>DPCD01000137.1:1121-1683 GCA_003516765.1 Clostridiales bacterium
GTGCTGCGCGGCACGGATCTGGCACTGGCATATGAAAAAGGGCTGGTCCCTGTTTTGCAGATGGACGAATATATCACACTTCTGGAGCGCTGCCTTGCCGTGCTGCCGCCCAGCGTCGTCATTCACCGTCTGACCGGAGACGGCGCAAAGCGGGACCTGATTGCCCCCCTGTGGAGCGCGGACAAAAAGCGGGTGCTGAACGAAATCCGACGGCGCTTTGACCTTGACGGCGTCATGCAGGGAAGCAGTTGGGAACCTTGACCGCTTGCTTTTTTCCAGAAGACGGCGTATACTGAAACAGACAGGAACAGTAATTATAGAGAAGCGAGGCGCAGGATGAAAAACTTTCTTGGGCATCTTCATACCATAAACCACCACCGGCGGCTGGTCCGACAGGGCTGCTTCCGCATGGGGCTTTACTGGCAGGGACTCACCCACGACCTTTCCAAATACGCCCGTGTGGAATTCTCCACCGGCGTCAGATATTATCAGGGCACCAGAAGCCCCAACACTGCTGAGCGCGAGGAAAAAGGCTGGAGCGAGGCGTGGATGCACCACAAGG
>DPCD01000137.1:1893-3501 GCA_003516765.1 Clostridiales bacterium
CAAGGGCCGCAACCGCCACCACTGGGAATACTGGACCGATCTTGACATGAAAACGAAGGCATATGCTCCCGTTCCCATGCCGCAGAAATACCTTGCCGAGATGGTTGCCGACCGCATCGCCGCCTGTAAGACCTATCAGGGTCCGGCTTACACCGACGCTTCCGCGCTTGCCTATTTTGAACGTTCCAATGAAGCGCACCTCATGCACGCGGATACCATCCGCGAGCTTCGGTTTCTGCTTACCATGCTCAAAGACCGGGGCGAAGACGAGACCTTCCGGTTCATGAAACGCCGGCTCAAAAGTAAAACGCCGTTCTGTGAAAAAGTGCCGATCGGTGTTGCCGGACAGAATCCCTGACATCAAACGCCGCAGCGTCGTCTGCGGCGTTTTCAGCATGACGGACGTAAAATTTTTGTAAGCTCTGTAAAAAAGCGTCAGATTTTGTAGAAATTGCTGCTGCAGTTTTTGAAATCCAAATAGTTTTTGTGCGAAACGATGAAAATATTTCGCATTTTTCCCTCTTCTGCCTATTGCTGTTTTTCAGCTTTTGTTGTATGATTCTGGTATACCCTTTCGCGTTTGCGAGAGTGAGAAAAAAGGAGGATACTATGAAGAAACTACTTGCACTTCTGCTTTGCCTGGTAATGGTTCTCGGTCTCGGGACCACGGCATTCGCGGCAGACGCAAAATCCAACGACATTGTCATCCTGCACACCGACGATGTTCACTGCGGCGTAACCGATGGCATGGGCTACGCGGGCGTTGCCGCCTACAAGGCCGAAATGCTGAAGACCCACAACTACGTGGCGCTGGTCGACTGCGGCGACGCGATTCAGGGCGGCACCGTCGGTACGCTCTCCGGCGGCTCGTATCTGGTCGACATCATGAACGAGGTCGGCTACGATTTCGCGACCTTCGGCAACCATGAATATGACTACAAGATTCCCCAGCTGGTCAAGCTGAGCAAGCAGGCAAAGTTTGAATACCTCGCCTGCAACTTCAAGTATCTCGGCACCGGCACGACAGAGCTGAACTACAAGCCGTACGAAATCGTTGACTACGGCGGAACCAAGGTTGCCTACGTCGGCATCTCGACGCCGGAAACCTTTGCCAAGTCTACCCCCGCATATTTCCAGGATGAAAACGGCAACTACATTTATTCCTTCTGCGAAGACGATGACGGTTCGGCGCTGTATAAGACCGTGCAGGAAACCGTTGACGCAGCAAGAAAAGCGGGCGCCAAGTATGTCGTCGCGCTGGCGCATCTCGGCAACGAAGGCATCACCGAAAAATGGACCTCCAAGGCTGTCATCGCCAACACCACCGGCATCGACGCCGTGCTCGACGGTCATGACCACGAGACCATCTCGACGAAGGTTTCCAACAAGGAAGGCAAGGAGGTTGTCCTTGCTGAGGCAGGTCAGGAAGGCGGCAGGCTTGCAACCCTCGGCAAGCTGACCATCGCAGCCGACGGCACAATCACCTCCGAGCTGATCTCTGCCAAGGACTACACCGCAAAGGACGAGACCGTTGCGGCTTACGTCAATAACATCATCGCTTCCTTCCAGGACAGCGTCTCCAAGGTTGTTGCAAAGAGCACCGTGTCG
>DPCD01000137.1:3685-4934 GCA_003516765.1 Clostridiales bacterium
TGTTGCAAAGAGCACCGTGTCGCTTCCGGACTACGACGGCGACAAGCGCCTTGTCCGTAATTCTGAAACCGCTCTGGGCGATCTTGCGGCGGATGCGTTCCGCATCATGATGGACGCCGACATCGGCATCATGAACGGCGGCGGTCTGCGCGCACCCATCAAGGAAGGCGATATCACCCTCAACGACATTCTCACCGTCTTCCCGTGGGCAAATCTCCCCTGCAAGATGGAAGTAACCGGTCAGACGATTCTCGACATGCTTGAAATGGGCTCGATGAAGTATCCGTCGGAGTCCGGCGGCTTCCTGAGCGTTTCGGGTCTGAAGTACACCATCATCTCCAGCATTCCTTCTTCCGTTGAACTGAGCGACAAGGGCGAATTTGTCAAGGTCGCAGGCGCACGCCGCGTCCAGAACGTACAGGTTCTCAACAAGAAGACCGGCGTCTATGAGCCGATCAACGCCAAAAAGACCTACACCCTCGGCGGCATCGACTACACCATCACCTACTGCGGCGACGGCTTCACGATGTTCAAGGACTCCAAGGTTCTCAAGGCCGGCGACGCGACCATGACGGACGCACAGACGGTCCTGTCCTATATCGAGACCAAACTCGGCGGCACCATCGGTGATACCTATGCCAAGCCCGCAGGGCGCATCTCCTTTGTGAAGTACATCGACATTCTTCCCGGCGCATGGTATGAAAAAGCCGTCAACTATGTCAGCGACAACGGTCTGATGAACGGCGTCGGCGCGGGCTTTGATCCGAATGGCTCTCTGACGCGCGCAATGCTCGTTACGATTCTCTACCGTCAGGCTGGTTCCCCTGCCGTCACCACCAAGGTTTCCGATAAGTTCTCTGACTGCGTCGAAGATAGCTGGTATGCACCGGCGGTCGTCTGGGCAGCGGAAAACAACATTGTCGGCGGCTATGCAGACGGCACGTTCGCGCCCAACAAGGCAATCACCCGTCAGGAGATGGCAAAGGTTCTCTATGGCTACGATAAAGCCACCGACAAGGCCAAGGATGCTGCGGCCACAGAGCTGACCTACACCGACCTCACCTCCATCGCCGACTGGGCACTGGAAGGCGTGAAATACTGCACGGCTGAGAAATATTTGTCCGGCGCGAATGGCGCGTTCAATCCCGCCGGTACGGCAACTCGCGCCATGGTCGCGCAGGTCTTCATGAACATGGCAGGCTAAGCACATTCTGACAGACAACGCATAATACACGAAATCGCCCGGCTT
>DPCD01000137.1:5186-5429 GCA_003516765.1 Clostridiales bacterium
GATTTTTTATACAGACCGAAAAAGAGCATCCGCGGCATTCGCGGATGCTCTTGTCGTTCTTTATGCTTCCGGAAGCTCCATGTGCGCCTCGCGCTCGTCCATCGGTAGATAGTGGTTTCGGATGGTGACGGCGCGGTATGCCGGACGCATGATACGGTTCCCGGTCAGAACCTCTTCCATCCGGTTGGCGCACCAGCCGGCAATACGTGCCGTTGCAAACAGCGGCGTGAAGACCTCCTGCGG
>DPCD01000137.1:5696-6102 GCA_003516765.1 Clostridiales bacterium
CTCCGGCGCTTTTCCTGCAAAAGGGAGGCGCCGATGGTCTCAACCTTCTCCAGCAGCGCAAAATCGTCTGCAAAGCCCTTGATCTCTGCCAGATGCCCGGCATACTTTTTCAGCAGCACCGCGCGCGGGTCTGAAAGCGTATAGACCGCGTGACCCAGACCGTAAATCTTGCCCGAGCGGTCCCCTGCCTCGCGGCTGAGAATTTTTACGAGATAGTCGCGGATGGAGCCGTCGTCCTGCGCGTTCACATGCGCCTTGACATCACGGAACATCTGCATGACCTTTGCGTTCGCGCCGCCGTGGAGCGGACCTTTCAGAGAACCGACCGCACCGGCAATCGCGCTGTAGGTGTCGGTTCCGCTGGAGGACAGCGCGCGGCAGACGAAGGTCGAGTTGTTGCCGCCGC
>DPCD01000137.1:6269-14154 GCA_003516765.1 Clostridiales bacterium
GAGTTGTTGCCGCCGCCGTGCTCGGCATGAATCATCATCATCATGTCGAGAAGGTGCGCCTCTTCTTCCGTGTAGCTGGCGTCCGGGCGAATCATGCGCAGGAAGTTCTCCGCCGCGGAAAGCTCCGCGCTCGGATAGTGGATATGCAGAGATTCTCCGTCAAAATAGTGGCGGTTCACCGCGTAGGCATTTGCCACAATTGCCGGGAACGAGCCAATGAGCTTGATGGACTGCGTGAGCAGATTGTCTGCCGACGTATCATCCGGGTTTTCATCGTAGGAATACAGCAGCAGCACGCTCCGCGCCAGATCGTTCATGATGTCCCGGCTCGGGTGGCGCATGATCATGCCTTCGGTGAAGCCTTCCGGGAGCTTTCGCGCTCTGCACATGATATCATTGAAATAGGAAAGCTCAGATTTTGTCGGCAGATATCCCATCAGAAGCAGGTACGCGACCTCCTCGTAGCCGAACGTGCCGCTTTTCCGGTGCGCTTCAACAATTTCGTTCAGATCAATGCCGCGGTAGTAGAGCCTGCCGGGCATGGGCACGCGCCTGCCGTCTTCGATCAGATAGCCCTGGACGCTGCCGACCTTCGTCACACCGATCAGAACGCCGGTTCCGTCGCTGTTCCGAAGCCCGCGCTTGACCTCTCCAAAGTAATAGCTGTCGGGAATCTGATATTCCTGCCTGACAAGGCTGCCGAGGGACGCTGCCATATCCGGTCGCAAATCCATTGCACGTTCCATGATCTTCTTCTCCTTCCGCAAGGTACGGTTTTCATGTTGGGCTCATTATAACGAGACGCTTTCAAAAATGCAAGTAAATTATTTTTAAATTTCATAAATTTTCTGTTATCATTCATATTCTTGAATTTTCACCTGCATATTTGTAAATTCTGCAAGAATAATGCAGGATTCAAAAGAATAAATTCATTTTGTGCTTGCATTTTGTAGCATCCCTTGCTATACTGTCACCAGAAAAAGCAACGGGCACATCCGGCACAGAAGGGACAGATGGATATGATACGGTTATTTGACAACGGCGTAACGATTCAGAGCGGCAAACCCGTCGCCGCCATCGCAGCGCAGGCCGGCGCGAAGGAGAAAACCATTGCCGCAAAAATTCTCGCCGCACACGATCATCCGGCGCAGGACGGACAGCTGCATATCACCTTCGACGGTCTGATTTCTCACGATATCACCTACGTCGGCATCATCCAGACGGCAAGAGCGAGCGGTTTGACCCGCTTCCCGGTCCCCTATGTGCTGACGAACTGTCATAACAGCCTCTGCGCCGTCGGCGGCACGATCAACGAAGACGACCACGTCTTCGGTCTGTCCGCGGCAATCAAATACGGCGGCGATTACGTACCGGCAAATCAGGCAGTCATTCACCAGTACGCGCGCGAGATGATGACCGGCTGCGGCAAAATGCTGCTCGGTTCCGACAGCCATACCCGCTACGGCGCCATCGGCACCATGGGCATCGGCGAAGGCGGACCAGAGCTTGTCAAGCAGCTGCTGCAGAACACCTACGATGTAGCAAAGCCGCAGGTCGTGCTCGTCTGGCTGACGGGTGAAGTTCCCCACGGCGTCGGTCCGCATGATGTCGCCATTGCGCTTTGCGGCGCAGTCTATAAAAACGGCCTCGTCAAAAACAAGATTCTCGAATTTGCCGGTCCCGGCGTGAAAGCACTTCCGATGGACTTCCGCATCGGCATCGACGTCATGACGACCGAGACCGCTTGTCTCAGCTCCATCTGGGAGACGGACGAAAAGGTCGAAGAATACCTTGCCATCCATGGAAGACCGGACAGCTACCGCGCGCTGCGTGTTGAAGAGGGCGCGTACTATGACGGCTGCATCGAGATCGATCTTTCCAGTCTGGAACCGATGGCTGCGCTTCCGTTCCATCCGTCTGAGGCGGTGCCGCTGCGCGAGTTGATTGCGAACCCCGGAGATTATCTGCGAGAGGTGGAACTTCGCGCGCATGAGCAGTTTGGCGGCAAGGCGGAACTTCATCTGACGGAGAAGATCGAAGGTGGCAAGCTCCGGATCGATCAGGGCGTCATTGCCGGCTGTTCGGGCGGCATGTATGACAATATCGCCGAGGCAGCATCTATTCTGCGCGGCTTCGACGTCGGCTGCGGTGACTTTTCGCTGTCGGTCTATCCCCCGTCGATTCCGGTCAACCTGGAGCTGATCCGAAACGGCGTGCAGCAGGAGCTGCTGGAGGCAGGCGCACTCTTCAAGCCCTGTTTCTGCGGTCCGTGCTTCGGCGCAGGCGATGTTCCTGCAAACAATGCCCTTTCCATCCGCCACACGACGCGCAACTTCCCGAACCGCGAAGGCTCGAAGCCCGGAAACGGGCAGCTGGCAGGCGTAATTCTGATGGACGCTCGCTCGATTGCCGCGACGGCAAGAAACCACGGCGTCCTGACCTCCGCTGCCGATATCGACTATGACGCGCCGAAGCAGGTCACACGTACCTTTGATGCGGCGGTTTACAAAAAGCGTGTCTACTTTGGCTTCGGCAATCCCCAGCCGGACCATGCTCTCAAGTTTGGACCCAACATCACCGAGTGGCCGAAGATTCCGGCACTCGCCGATCACCTGCTGATGCAGGTAGCGTCCGTGCTGCGCGACCCTGTCACCACCACCGACGAGCTGATTCCCTCTGGCGAAACGTCGTCGTATCGCTCGAATCCTCTGAAGCTTGCGACGTTTGCCCTGTCCCGCAGAGACCCCGAATACGTCGCCCGCGCCAACGCGACGCATGCATTAGAGCTGGCACGTCAGGACGGTCTGGTTCCGCCGGAGCTGGAAGCGGTGCTGTCAAAGCTGCTTCTTACAAACGATGCGGCAAAGACGATGCAGCTCGGCTCGGTGATCTTTGCCAACAAGCCCGGAGACGGTTCTGCGCGCGAGCAGGCAGCATCGTGCCAGAGAGTGCTCGGCGGCTGCGCGAATATCTGCTATGAATTTGCAACCAAGCGCTATCGCTCGAACTGTGTCAACTGGGGCATGCTCCCGTTCACGCTTGCGCCGGACGCAGAGTTTACCGGCTGTCCCGGCGATTTCATCTACGTGCCGGATGTAAAGCGCAGAGTGGAAGCCGGAGATGAAGTCTTCCCGGCAAAGCTTCTGCACGCGGACGGCTCTTTGGAGGAGCTAACGCTGTATCTCAAAAACACATCTGCCGAAGAGCGCGAACTGCTGCTTCGCGGCTGCCTGATGAATCACTACGCCGCACAGAGGAGAGAGTAACCATGGAAAAAATCAAAATGCAAAACGCCATTGCCGAGCTCGACGGCGATGAAATGACACACGTCCTCTGGGGCATGATCAAAGACGAGCTGATTCTTCCCTTCGTGGAACTGAATCGTGAATATTACGATCTTTCCATCCAGAACCGCGACAAAACAGAAGACGCCGTCACCGTAGAGGCAGCAGAGGCAATCAAGCGCCTGCATGTCGGCGTCAAGTGCGCAACCATCACGCCAAATCTGCAGCGGCAGGAGGAATATCACCTCAAAAAGCTCTGGAAATCGCCGAACGCGACCATCCGCGCCATGCTCGACGGCACAGTTTTCCGCACGCCGATTCTGATTTCCAAGGTCAAGCCGGTCGTCTCCTGCTGGAAAAAGCCGATCACCATCGCACGCCACGCCTACGGCGACATTTACAAGGCAGTCGAGTACCGCGTCCCCGGTCCCGGCAAGGCGGAGCTGGTCTTCACCGACGAGGCTGGGCACGAGACCTCCCGCCAGACGGTCTACGATTTCAAGGGACCCGGCGTTCTGCAGGCAATGCACAACCGCGACGACTCCATCTTGTCGTTTGCCCGCTGCTGCTTTACCTACGCATTGAATGTGAAGCAGGACGTCTGGTTCTCCAGCAAGGATACCATTTCCAAAGACTACGACCAGACCTTCAAGCTCCTGTTCCAGAAGGTCTTCGACGATGAATTCAAGGCACGCTTTGACAAAGCCGGGCTCAACTACCGCTACGCGCTCATTGACGATGTTGCGGCGAAGGTCATCCTCTCGGAAGGCGGCATCATCTGGGCGTGCAAAAACTACGACGGAGACGTCATGAGCGACCTGATTGCCGCCGCCTCCGGCAGTCTTCCGATGATGACCAGCGTTCTTGTCTCCCCGGACGGAAACTTCGAGTATGAGGCGGCGCACGGCACGGTCGTCGACCACTATCACAGATGGCGCGAAGGAAAGCCTGTTTCTACCAATCCGTTGGCAACGATCGCCGGATGGGCTGGCGCGCTTCACAAGCGCGGCGAGCTGGACGGCAACGAAGATCTGATGCATTTTGCCGACTGCCTGTCGAAAGCCGGCGTCGACGTATTTGAAGACGGCTATCTGTCCGAGGATCTGGCGCGTCTGTGTGACCCCGCAGAGCTTCGGGAAATGCCCGAAAACGGGCGGCTGATGCATCTGATTCGCGAGCGGCTGGAAACACTCTTATCTGCATAACACCCAAAGCGGACAGCTTTTCGGAGCTGCCCGCCTGTTTTTTGCGGCAGAAAAATCTTAAAAATTCCAAAGCCCGCGCAAATTGTTGATTCTCAAGCCGGAATATGATAGAATGATGAAGTCTATGCGATATATCTGACAAACTATACTTCCATAATGGAGAGATTTTATGCCGCAAATGAAGCTGTTTGGCAACTCCCGATCCGCCGCGCGTGTCGCAGGCAAGCGCAAACCGGATTCAGAGCAGGCGCCAAAGGAAAAGAAACAGAAAAAGAAGAAGCCGCTGAAGGTGCTTGCCATCTGGCTGACCGTGATTCTATGTCTGGAAGGCTTGTACTTCTTCTGCTGCTACACAAGCAATGCCTTCGTCGCAAAATGGCGCACGATTTACATCCAGACTGCGATGTCTACCATGCGCCACCAGTGGCTGGCAACGTATCTGCTGCCGGAGTCGGTGGTAGACGATGTCATGCGCAAGCGCACCGAGTCGATGGAAGCGCTCGGCGACAAGGAGTCCTCCTGGGGCGCAAAGCCAGAGGACACAACGCCCACCGCACCTGAAGAGCCGGAGGTCAAGCCGGTCGACACCGCGGTCACGGAGCTTCCGACCGAGACCATGACGCCCGAAGACGAGCAGGCGCTGGCGAAGGAAGCGTTCTACGAACTGTTCTGGGAGCTGGACCAACCGACGATGGAGGCGTATGTTGAAGAAAATCCATCGGTTCTGGATAACGGCTGGGAGAACATCAACATCAACGAGGCAGGTCTTGACGACAACGGCACGTCCATTCAGACGACCATGGGCGAACAGGTCCTTGCCATCAATGCAAAAGAGCAGATCATGCTCGTGCGAGTGACCGGCTCCGGTTACCGGGGCGTGCTTGCCATCGCAAAGGACCCGTCCAGACTCAACGTGGAAAACTCTGCGGGCGTCGGCACCTATGGTCAGCTGACGGGCGATATTGCCAGCGCACACAACGGCATTCTTGCCACCACCTGCTCCGGCTTCATTGACATTGACGCGCAGGGCAACTGGGGCAACGGCAACGGCGGTCTGATCGCGGGCTATGCTATGAGCAACGGACACGGCTACGGCACGCACTACAATTCCTACGCCGGCTTCCAGTATTACCGGCTGGAAATTCACGAGGATAACCTGATCTACATCAAAAAGGTCGATAAGGAAGTCAGCGAAGACTGCCGCGACGCGACCGAATTCCAGCCGCCCATCATCATCGATGGTGAGCTTCTCGTGAGCGACTACTGGGTCGAAACGAACCCGCGCGTGTGCATCGGTCAGTCCGACAAGTATGAGATGCTGCTGCTCGTGGTCGAGGGTCGTATCTACACCGAGGGCATCCTCGGCACCGACGTCAACGAGTGCGCCAGAATTCTGCAAAAGCACAATGCGCAGCAGGCAATGAACGTCGACGGCGGCACCAGCGCCATGATGTGGTACGACGGCGAATACGTCATTCGCGGCTCGAACCCCAACACGCGCTACACGGGCTCTCGTCCGGTCCCGAACGCCTTTGTCTATCACAGAGTGGAAGAATAACAGAATCCCGCCGGAAGCAAACCTTCCGGCGGGGTTTTGATGAATGAAATACGTCTGCAGGCAAGAAACACTGCAAAGTTTATGCTTCCTCGTAGGTCTGTTCCTCGCGCTCAGAGATAAGGTCCCAGACGAACTGGAAGAATTTCCTGTTAAAATAGAACAGATACACGCCCAGCACCGTCAGCCCCAGCGTAACGAGCCACGCCATGGTCACGTCCGTCAGAAAGTGCGCACCCATACGAAGCCGGGAGAACGCGACAATCGCGGTCCAGAGCGCGCCGGAAAGCCCCAGTCGTTTTTCCTTTCCGCGGAAGCGCCTGGACACCGTGGGCAGAAGCGCAGCGAGCATCGCGCAGGCGGCGCAGGCGGTATGCCCGGACGGGAACGAGCGGAATTCGTCGGACGCCACGCCCTCAGCGACCAGCTGGTTTTTAAGGCTGCTTCCCGCTTTCCACCACGGCGTAAAGTAGCTGGCATTGCCCGTCGAGGCAATCAGCCGCATTCTGGCTCTGCCCCAGGGGACCTTGATGATGTTGATCAAGAGCATTGTCCCCACACAGACAAAAATGAGCGTCAGCACAAAGCGGATCACCGTCTTTCCCTGTGCGCCGGAAGTTACCAGCAGCAGTGCCGCCGAGCAAAGCGCCGCAAAGAACACCGTCACCAGCAGCGGCACCCACGCTGGCATGGCAGGCACGTTGTCCGTTGCCTCATGGACCGACAGGAATATGCCGCCGAATATCAAGCCGAACGCGCCGATCAGAAACAATACGTTCCAGTCTCTTCTCAGGCAGCCCCGGTGCCGGAACAGCAGTACGCCTGCGCAGATGAGCGCCAGAAACGCCGGAAGCTCGCCGAACGCAGCAAAAAACTGCCCGAAGCTGCTCTCCTTTCCGGGGTAGAGAAAGCTTGAAATCTGGAAATCGTAAATGGAGCCTGCAATCATACAGGCAAGCAGCAGCGCAAACAATAACCGCGCACTGCGCACATAGGAGCGTTTGAGTTGTTTCATAGAATTTCCCTTCAAAATGATCTATCCGTATCGGAAATCCGCGCAGCAGAAGCGCTTTCCACTGTATCGGTTTTTCGGTTTTTTACGTGTGCCGGAATAGTATATCATAATTATGTAACCTTGGCAATTGACGAAATTGCATGAAACATGGTATCATCTTTTGGAGAAAAGAGGCGATTGTCCATGAAAATATTGGAACCGGATTATGCATCAAGCTTTCGCTGCCTTGCCGGCGCGTGCCCGGATACGTGCTGCAAGGACTGGGAAATTATCTTAGACGAAGACACCCTCGCACGCTATCAGAAACTTCCCGGCGCATTCGGAGACAAGGTGCGCGCCGCGCTCACGCAGGACGCGGATGGAGACACCATGTTCCGCCTTACGGACGGACACTGTCCCCTGCTGCGCGAGGATGGACTCTGCCGAGTCCAGCTGGCGCTGGGTGAAGAAGGGCTCTGCAATACCTGCCGGCAGCATCCGCGCTTTTATGAGGAGTACGGCAGCACCAAGGAGCTGACGCTCAGCATCTCCTGCCCAGCAGCGGCAAAGCTTCTGCTGGAGCATGATGCGTCGGTCACGTTTGTCTCGCACGAGGACGGCGCTCCGGTCTCAGGCTGCAACGATTTAGACCCCGAACGGTATCTTGCCCTGCGCTGTGCGCGCGATACGGCAATTGCGCTTGTGCAGAACCGGTCGCTGTCCATTTTCGACCGGCTCGGGCTTCTGCTGCTGTTTGCCGTGCGGCTGCAAAAGCTGCTGGACGAGGCGGCATACGGAAGGCTCGACGCACTGCTCGCGCAATTTTCAAGTCTTGCGCGCTGCAGGC